>JAUUWJ010000224.1 GCA_030589175.1 Actinomycetes bacterium | reverse complement strand
GAGGTAGAAGGTATTTTTGCCGGTATTTCTTCCGGCGCGGCTGCTCTCGAAGCCGCTAAACTCGCGGAAAGAATAGATAAAGGAACAATAGTCACAGTTTTTCCGGACAACGGCTGGAAGTATTTGAGCCAAGAAATCTGGTCAAAGCCACCGGAAGAAATAAGCGAAGGATACAGTGGCCCATTATGGTGAGGAGGTTTCTTGATAGAAGTTAAGATCAACGGCAAAGAGGAGCGGGTAGAAAAAGGCTCTACAATTCTAAGCGTTTTACAAACAAAAGATGTCCGGTCGGAAATGGTTGCGGTAGAGCTAAATGGCGACTTACTCTCCAAAGAAGAGTATGGTGAAAAACCTCTGAAGCAAGGAGACATGGTTGAGTTTCTTTATTACATGGCGGGAGGAAATAAATGAGGGTACCGGGTATCGAGCATAGGACAAATGGATTAATCTTATGGACCTGAACAATAAAGAAAAAAAATTAAGAAAGTGCATAGGAGATTTAGAAAGTGTTGTTGTGGCTTTCTCGGGCGGAGTTGACTCTACCTTAATCTTAAAAATTGCCCTTGATGAGCTTGGAAAAAATAACGTCTTAGCCGTAATAGGCCGCTCATTAACCTATCCCAAAAAAGAGATAGAGAAAGCAATGCAGATGGCAAAGCGTTTAGAAGCCTGCTATATAATCATAGATACGGACGAGCTTACCGATGATAATTTTAGAAAAAATCCTGTTGACCGCTGTTATTTTTGTAAAAATGAGCTCTTTTCAAAACTTACAGATACAGCTGAAAATGAAGACTTTAATAAAGTTATCGATGGCTCTAATGCTGATGATTCTGCCGATTGGCGACCAGGCAGCAAAGCGGCTAGCAAATATCAAGTCGTTTCTCCGCTCAAAGAATCAGGTATAAGTAAAAATGAAGTAAGAGAACTGGCAAAAAAAGAGGGATTAAAGAATTGGAACAAACCGGCAATGGCTTGCTTAGCTTCTCGATTCCCTTATGGCCAGATAATAGAGGAGCAAAAACTTCAGATGGTCGAAGAGGCGGAAGACTTTTTATTCGATTTGGGTTTAAGCCAAGTAAGGGTAAGGATAGATAAAGATACTGCTAGAATCGAAGTTTTACCGGCTGAATTTGATAAGATAATTAATAATAGCAATAAGATTTCTGACTATTTCAAAACGATAGGTTTTATTTTCATAACCTTGGATCTTCAAGGTTTTAAAAGCGGTAGCTTAAACAAAACTTTGCCAAAGGTAAAGGAGATTGAATATGCCTAACAAAGGAATTTACCTTGATAATGCCGCAACTACATATATAGATCCACAAGTCGTAAAAGCAATGGAGCCGTATCTAAACGATAAATTCGGCAATCCTTCCACAATCTATAAAATTGGCCGTGAAGTAAGAGCAGCAATAGATGATGCAAGGCACACAGTAGCCTCTTTCATTGGAGCAGACGACGCTGAGATTGTCTTTACCAGTTGCGGAACTGAGAGCAACAATCTTGCCCTAATCGGAGCAGCATACGCCAACGAAGCCAAGGGGAACCATATTATAACTTTACCGATTGAGCATCATTCAGTTATAGAACCTCTAAAGTTTTTGGCAAAAAGAGGGTTCGATGTAACTTATGTTCCGGTTGATAAGAACGGTCTGGTCGATCCTGAAGAAATAAAGAAAGCTATTACCGATAAAACAATAATTATTAGTGTTATGCACGCTAATAACGAGATAGGAACAATTGAGCCTGTTAATGAAATTGGCAAGATCACCAAGGAGAAAGGTATTATTTTTCTTACCGATGCCGTTCAAACAATCAGCGCAGTCCCGGTAAACGTCGATGAAATCGGGTGCGATTTGCTTTCAATATCCGCTCATAAGTTCTATGGACCGAAAGGAGTGGGTGCTCTTTATATTCGCAAAGGAACTCGTTTGGTGTCTCATTTATACGGAGGAGAGCAAGAACGCCGCCGCCGAGCAGGAACCGAAAACGTTGCCGGCATTATCGGTATAGCAAAAGCTATCGAGATTGCCTCGAAGAGAATGAAAGAAGATTCTGTCCGCATATCGGGATTAAGAGACAAACTTATTGAT
>JAUUWJ010000014.1 GCA_030589175.1 Actinomycetes bacterium | reverse complement strand
TCCATAACTGCTCTCCATCCGGTAAACATCTTTCTCTTCAACTTTTTCTTCAGCTTTGCGCTCACCAGTTATTATCAAATGGCCATTTTTTACTCTAACATTAATATTTGAAGGATCTACTCCGGGTACCTGGGTTTTTACCATAAGCTTTCCATCTTTTGTATATACGTCTACGGCTGGTACCCATTGCCCTCTTTCAACCATCGTACTTATTGTTTCCGTACCATAGCCTAAAGCACTTCTAAAAAAACGACTTATATCTTTTTGTATATCCACCAAATCGTCGAACGGGCTCCATTTTCTAAGCGACATTATTACCTCCTATTTTTATTTATCTTGTAGGTTTTGACACATCACCTAAAACATCTTCGGCCTCGTGCGCCGCATCAACTGCTAAATCACCAAGGCTTACTATGCCTACAATCTGCTTATTCTCAATAACCGGTAATCTTCTTATTTGATGTTCAGCCATAATATTAGCCGCCATATGTATATCAAGATCAGGCGATACCGTAACTGGAGATTGGGTCATAAAATCCCCCAAAGTGTTTTGCGCCGGGTCTTTTCCTTCCGCTATTAGCCGCATTACGATATCTCTATCGGTAATAATGCCTGTGAGTTCATTGTTTTGTGTTTCTAAAACACAGCCGATATTAAACTTTTTCATAAGATCAGCCGCTTTTTTTACGCTTGCGTTTTGCTCTAAAGCTACTAGATCGGTTGTCATTATATTGCGAACTTGCACAAATATCCCCCCACTTTTTCTTTCTACATAAGATATTTCTCAAGAATTGGAAAATAAACAAAAAAGGGAAACAAGGAGTCTTTTTTTTAAGACTCCTTGCCTCGTTGGATTAAATTTCTTACTTTTTGTCCACCTTATGGCCAATTTCTTCATAAAATCCGTGTCCGTACTTCTTACTTGTTGCTTGTCCACCCTTCTTTCCAATGGATTCGTAAAATTCAGGACCGTGTTTTTTGAAAGTCGTACGGCCACCCTTCTGACCTGCTTCTCTAACTGTCATTCTGCCTTTCTGTGCCATGAAAACACCTCCTTATTACATTAGTATAATTTTCTATTTCTAATTATTTTTTTACCAATTTAAGCACTTTTAAAGCTGCTACAGAGCCTTTTTGCCCTTCTTAATAAGAGCTTTTACTTTCTGGCCGCCTTTGTGCCCTATTTCTTCGTAAAATTCGTGGCCATATTTTCTCTTTGTCGTTTGTCCGCCTTTTGGTCCGCCAATTCTGCCACCTTTGCGTCCAATAGTTTCATAGAACTCAGGTCCATAACGTTTGCTTGTGGACTTTCCGCCTTTTCTTCCGGCTTCTCTTACAGTTAACTTTCCTTTTGCTGCCATATATATCCCCCCTTATTTTGCAGCGCGCTTGCCGCGATTTATTAATTTCTTTACTTTCTGGCCACCTTTGTGACCTATTTCTTCATAAAATTCTGGACCATACTTTTTTGCTGTCATTTTGCCGCCCTTGCGCCCAGCCTCTTGCACGGTCATTGCTCCCTTCCTAGCCAATAAACACACCTCCTCAGTGTATAAAGCCTAAAAAACTGAATCCTTTATCTAAGTACTTTTTAAATACCCAGGATAGAGATTTCAAAACAAGACATTTAAACAAACAAGGGACTTTTCTTGAAGAATTAAATCTAATAATAAACTTTCATACTCTGCAGTTAAATAAGAGTTTTTGCCTAAGATAGCTTACGATTGGCTACTATGTAGTGCTTTTCTTTCTTTGTTTAGTCGGAGCTTTTGGATTTGACTATCTTTCGCCTGCCCTATAATAGAGTCGATTTGATTGTATATCCATCTAGTACTGTTATTCACTTTGATTTTCTGCTTCATTAAATCACTTCTAGTTTTCCTTTCTTTTTCAGGCATTTCTAGAGCCTCTTTCAACGATACCGCTGTTCCTTTTACATCGTATGGGTCAACCGTAATACAATATTTTTTTAGCTCATTGTAGGCACCGGTCTTTTTTGATAAAACAAGAACTCCGTTATTCTTGTTCAAAAAGGTGCCTTCTTTTGCAACAAGGTTCATACCATCGGCTATCGAGTTAACCAATAGAACATCAAAATGTTTATAAGCGGCCAGAGTTTGATAATAATTATCGGCAAGGCGAAGCTGTATTGGTTTCCAATCTTTAGTCCCAAATCGGGCATTAATTGCCTTTACGGTCTCTTTTACATCCGCTAGATATTTTTTATAACGCTCAAGATCAGTCCGGCTTTCGTATAGATAAGCCATGAAAGTCACTTTATTCCTGAAGCTCGGAAATAATTCCAGCATTTTTTCAAAGGCTAGGAATCCTCTGACAATGTTCTTACAAGGGTCAATCCTGTCTGCCCTAAAAATCAACTTCTTTTTTGACCGTATTGCGCTTTCGTAAGATCTGACTTTTGACATGTTTGATTCTTCAGTAAGGGCTAGTGAATCAATCGAAATAGGAAAAGCTTTAATCGGCACCCACCCTTTATTGCCGAAAACCTTTGCCTCAGCTTTATCGATTTTAAGTCCCAAATTATCATGGCAGGTGTTTAAAAAATTTCTTACATATTCCTCACAATGGAAAACTACAAGATTATTACTTAGTAATCCTTCAATAATTTTTCTTAGCATTTGTTTAGGCACAGCTGAGATAATTTCAGGCGTAGGCCAAGGAACGTGAGTGAAGTGAGAACTTAATACTGTTTCATCTTTCGATAAATATTTAGCCGCCAAATATTGATGATAATCTTGAAATAAAACTATGGTTTTATCTTCTTTTCTTTGAGAAATCTCTTTTGAAATTGCTTCGCCGAAACGTTTATTTACTTTTCTATACGACTCCCAGGCAATATTTTTCTTTTTCTCTGACATTTTCCTGATATGTTCATCAATGAGTGAATGCTGAACAAACCAAAATACTTCGTTACACATATCGTTATAATATGAGGAGTAGATTTTTTTATCGAAACTTAAAAACTTTGCAGCTGATTGTCCCTGAGGGCCAATCTTAATTCCTTTCAACCCTATTTCAGAATCGACCTTTGATCTGGCAATAGAAAGCCAAGTTACATTAACATCATTTAACAGAGATAGAAAAGCACTTATTAGCCCTCCTCCGCCTCTTAGTTTTTCAAGATTGCCGTTTTTTTGGCGCTCGAACGTATATGGTCCCCGGTTAGAAACTAAAATTAGCTGCAAACCCTTTAAAATATTGTTTAGACTTTCCTTATAATCAGTATTCATGTCCTAACGCATTCTTAAAAGTTATGGTCGTCTATTTGTGACTATACTAATACTCTTATATTAATATTTAGAATTATTCTTTACCGTTTCAATACTATCCATTAAGTCAAAATATTAACCGGTGACTTCTGAGAGTTCAGTAAAAATATCTAGCCAATCGTTTAACAAGCGCGGAGTTAAGAAATTATCTTTTACATAAATATGAGCTTTTTTGCCCATTTCCTTAGCCTTTTCTTTGTTCTCTATTAAGAATTTTACCTTTTTTGCCGCTTCTTCGGTAGTTTCAATTAAGAATCCGTTCTCCGAGTCTTTTATTTGAAGTGTTATTCCGCCTACTTTTGTCCCGACAACCGGTTTGAATTTCCACATTGCTTCGCTCACCACTAGCCCGAAACCCTCTCTCTTAGACTTTTGTATCACTACATCAGAAGCTCGCTGTATTGCATTAACTTCAACATTTCCTACTCCGGTAACGTTTGAAAAGAAGTTAATCGAAGGGTCGACTCCCGCGTAACGAGCGGTTTTTTCAAAATAGTGCCAGCCTTCCGGATCATCTACAGCCATTGAAGCCACCATAAGCAGCTGTAAATCTTTGATTTCTTTTTTGACCAATCTGTACGTGTCAATTACACCAAACGGATCTTTCCAAGGATCAAATCTTGATACCTGGCACATAATAGGCCTGTTTTTGTCAATTTCCAGCCTGTCTATTATTTCTTCAGTCGCACTTTTACTTAGATCTTTATTCTTGATGCTCAGCGGATCGATTGTAGGCGCAATGAAATAAGGCTTATTAATATTTTTAAACGGTTCAGAGTATTTTGGAAGCGTTACAATAACTGCATCATAATAAGGAATGAATTTCGATACATAATCAACTACTTCCTGCTGGGGACTTGATAGATCTACATGAGCCCGCCAAATCCACTTTGCCTTTTTGCGCTTCTTCGGAATAATAAAACTCGACATAGCCATCGGTTGAGGATCGTGCACTATTATTATGTCTGCCTCATCCTCAAGATTCTCAGCAAAGCTCTTATTCCTCTCTTCGTACATTTTTATCATCTGCTCCGTCAGAACAAAATCCATTCCCTGTAAACCGTTGTGAATATTTTTAGTGATTGTAAAAAAATCTTCATAACCGTTGATTACCTGCCATTTTACATCCAGGCCTAGGTTGACCATAAGAGGAGCCGTTGTGTATAATAATTCGGCTACACCGCCACCGAATGCAGTAGAACTTATGTTTAACACTTTTAGCCCCTTGAGAGTCTCAGCCTTTTTTTTCAATTCTGAAATAAGCTGTTCCCCGACAACTTGTGAATAATCTTCAATTTTTCGCAGACCAAAAGGAACCGATGTCAACATATTTCAAATTTTTTTGTTGAAAGCTTCTAACAATATACCCGTCGCTTTGCGCTATACACTTTGAATAAAAAAGCTCAGAGACACAAATATAGCACTACTAATAATGCAAATTGCAAAGATGATGTTCGTTTGATATCGCAATTGCTTATCAAACTTCAGATTTCTATGAACCTTAAAAAATAATGCACTAGCTAGAAAAAAGGATTTCGGGCTTTTCTTAATAGACAAGCCATAAATAAGTAAAACAACCCCCCACACTAAATAAGGTGAGATGTTGGAAGTCACAGAAACAGCAAGTCCTAATATTAAGACAAGGAGATATACCACTTCGAAAGCTACTTGTGGTAATTGGACATTTTTTTGTTTCTCTGTCGAAAGGACACTCGTGTAGTAAGGCCTTACGATGTAGAAAAACAGCAACTGATATAAGGCAAAAACCGTAATTACTATTAGAAAGTAAGTTCTATAAATTGCCAAGTGCTCTTGCCTGACCCTTCACCTTGTATAACAATCAAATTATAACATAATAAAACTATGCATTAATCAGATCTGATCGTAGGTCCAGTAAATTATATTCCGAAGAATATAGAGTATAGATAGCATGATGATAAGACAAGCGCAGGTTGCCGGAAGCTTTTACCCGGCTAAAAAACACAATCTGGAAGAACAAATAAAAGCCAGTTTTTTGAGTTCATCTGGTCCAGGTAGCTTGCCGTCTGAAATTGATAAAAGTGATGAGTTGCTTTGCGGCTTAATAGTGCCACACGCCGGATATATTTATTCCGGAGCCGTAGCCGCATGGGCTTACTTAAAAGCTGCCCAATTAAAACAATTTCCTAAAACTGTAATCTTAATCGGGCCAAACCATACGGGAAGAGGTAAACCGGTTTCCGTATATCCTCAGGGAATGTGGTCTACCCCCCTGGGCAACTTAGAGATAGATAAAAATCTGACTCAAAAAATAGCTAATGCTGATTTTGAGCTTGATGAAACAGGGCATCTCTTAGAGCACTCAATAGAGGTCCAGCTCCCGTTTTTACAATATTCAATTGAGGAAGAGTTTCAAATAGTTTGCATAAGCATGCTTGATCAATCTCTTAAAACTGCAGTAAAGCTTGCTGAAAAAATTAGTAATATTGTTGATAAGCATAAATCTTTACTGATTGCATCCTCAGATCTCACTCATTACGAGCCGGAGCAATCAACCAATCAAAAAGATGAAATAATTATTAACGCAATGAAATCCGGCCAAGTAGAAGACATCTATAATCAAGCCAGCGAGATTTCTTGTAGTGCCTGCGGCCTAGGTCCAGCAACAGCAGTAATCCAAGCTTGTAAGCTCCTTAAGGCTAATAAAGTTTCTTTGCTGAAGTATGAGACTTCAGCTGCCGCTACTTCTGATTCGACATCGGTAGTCGGTTACGCAGCTTTAGCGATAAACTGAATGAAAGATAGAGGGATCTCAAAAAGAAGATGAAAAAAGCGAATGCCTCAAAAAGTAAAGCAACAATTGTGCATATTAGCGATACGCATTTGGGATTCAAAGCATACAGATATTTAGATAAAAATACTTCTCTAAATCAAAGAGAACTGGATAACTATAATAGCTTTAAAAAATCTGTTAATAAAATACTTGAAATTAAGCCTATTCTCGTCCTTCACAGCGGAGACCTTTTCGATACGACAAGACCTTCAAACTATACCCTCGATTTTGCTATTGAACAGTTTAGACGTCTAACTCGTGCAGGAATTAAAGTTATCGTATTAGCGGGTAATCATTCTACCCCCAAAATAAGTGAACAAAGCCATATTTTTAAAATATTCAGGCATTTTGAGAATATTTATCCGTTGTTTAAAGGAAAATACGAGCATCTACAATTTGACGATATAGTTATTCACGCCGTAAGCCAAAGCATAAATGAAGAAATATTTGCAAACGAACTTAAGAAGGTTAAAAAATTAACGCTACCAAAAAAAAATAAGCATATTTTGATGCTTCACGGTGCTCTCAGCGGGTTTAAAGAATTTTCGATGAGCGAATTCAATGAATTAAATATCGAGCCTTCTGTCTTAAGAGAAGAATTTGACTACATTGCCCTTGGCCACTATCACGGCAAAGAAAAAATTAAACAGAATTGCTATTATTCCGGCTCAATCATGCCCCTGACTTTTAGTGAATCTGACCAAGAAAAAGGTTTTCTAATGATTGATTTAAATACGAGTAGCGTAAAATTTGAACAGATTGAAAGCCGTCCTTTAATAGACCTGCCAACTGTTAATGCTCAAGATAAAGAAATTGAACAAATTGAAGAAGAGCTTGCAAAGAATATTGAAAAAACTCCTACCGGTTCTGTTTGCCGGCAAATCGTCATTAACCTGAACGCTGAGGACACGGTTCAAATTGACAAAAGTTTGTTAAATAAACTAAGGAGCAAATGCCTGCATTACCAGTTTGACCCTAAGAACAAAGATGAACCAGACACACAATCACTATCCGAATCAATCGGCAATTTAGAACAAGAATTTGTTAATTTTCTTAATAAAACAGATACAAAGAAAAAGAATATTTTCCAAGAACTAGGCCTTAATTACCTGGAAAAAGCAAATGAAACTAATTGATTTAAAACTTACCAATTACAGAAAATTCAAAGATATAGAGCTTGATTTTAGCGACGGCCTAATCGGCATTGTCGGCCCTAACGGCATCGGTAAATCGTCTCTGGTAGAAGCAATTGCCTGGACGATATTCGGCAAAGATGCCGCCCGCACCGATAAACAGTTGATTCCCAGACAAAACAGGCAAAAAGGAGAAGCTTGCCAATCAATCCTAACTATAGCTGTTGATGACAAAGAATATCAAATAGTAAGACAAATAACCGGCGCAAACTATACAAGCAAAGCAGCAGTTTTCACAAAAGCGAACGGCGTGAAAGAACAAGTTGCAAAAGGCATTGTGCCTACGGAAAAGTTTCTAACTAATCTTATTGGCCTTGATAAGAATAGCTTTTTTACCAGTTTTTATGCCAAGCAACAAGAGCTCAATGCTCTCTCCTATAAACAACCTGCTGAAAGAAAAAATATAATTTTCAAAATGTAAGGGATAAAAAGAATCGATAAGGCGGTTGATTTTTTAAGAGCCGATAAGCGAGAGATTCAGAGCAAAATTGAAATATTAAAGACAAATAAAATCGATAACACAGTTTTACAAGCTCAAGCCCAAAAACTTGAAGTAGAGAACAAAGAAAAAGAAACAAAACTCAAAGAAGTCAACAAAGTGACTATGAAATTCAAACAAAAATCTCAAAATATGGAGAGAAAATTGAGCGAGCTTAAAGAAAGGCAAAAAATATTTTCCGAGCAACAAATAAAAAAACAAAAGCTTGAAAGTCAAATTGCCTCTGAAAAAGAAGCTATTTCTGACACTCAAAAACTTATAGATGACTTCAAACAAGAACTTTTAAAAATGAGCGATATCGAACAACAACTCACCCATATGGAAAAACTTGAAAAAAAGTTGAAAAAAATTGAAGAGCAAAAAAACAAAACTCTTATCCTCAAAGAAAAAGAAAGCGAGCTCGAGCGCCATAAAAGACAACTCGGAGCAAAAGGATTCGATTCATCGACTCTTGAGAAAAAAATAACAGAAAATACAAGAAAGCAACAAAAGCTTTACAAACAGTTAGAAAAAATTGAACACAAAAAAAGTAACATCGAAGATAGTGCCCGAGCAATAAAGCTCGAACTTGAAATTACCAAACAAAAAATAAAAGAACTTGAAGCCGGCTTCGCATCTTTAGCCAACACAAAAAAAATGGATAAATGCCCTCTCTGCCATCAAGCTCTCGAAAAAAACAAGAAAAATGATCTAATAAATCATTACGCAAGAGAGAAGAAGGCGCTCAGTGTTTCGATTCAACACAATACAAAATTGCTGCAAGACAAAAGAGCGGAGTTCAAGAAAGTGAATAATAATTCTATCGTCCTGAAAGAGGAACTGGATTTGCTGGAAAAAAAGTTGGCCTCTCATAACCTACAGAAAGAAAATAATCAAACTGAACAAAAAAAATGGGCCATAGTGTTAAAAGTGATAGAAAATCTTGAAGATGAAATTAAAGAGTTAAAGGCCGTAAAATATGACAATAAAGAACATGAAAAATGCATTGAGCAACTTGATGAATTGAAAAGTCTCAAGGGTAAGCTTGAGCACCAGACAACGCTTAAAAAGAAAATCGGCGACTTCCAATTCCTAAATAAGAAGAAAGGGAGCGATATTTCAAACTTAGAAAAGAAGCTTAAAGAGACACAAGAAAAATTAACAGAAATTGATTTCGATGAAGAAATTTATGATGAAACTTTTTCAAAATCCAAGGAATATATAAATAAGCTTCATGATAATCAGTTGATCTTAAAAGATTTAGACAAAGAGCACAGTTTAATAGAGAACAGCATCAAGCAAATAAAGGAAGAGCTAGACAGAGCAAAAAGTATCAAACGGCAATTAACAACACTTAATAATACAGCTAATAATTTAGCAAAGTTAGATAATATTTTTTCCAAGCTCAAAAAAGATTTGATAGGCAGAATCAGGCCAAGTCTAGGTAAAAAGGCGGGAAGCTACTTAAATGAACTAACCGATGGGAAATACACCCGTCTTGAGCTTGATGATAATTATAATATTACAATCTTTGATGCCGGAGAAAAATTTCCAATAGAGCGCTTTTCCGGGGGCGAAGAAGACTTGATTAATTTATGCCTAAGACTTGCTATAAGTGAACTATTAAACAAAAGCGCGTGTAATGATTTCAATTTGCTCATCCTAGATGAGATTTTCGGAAGCCAAGACGCAACACGCAGAAACAACATAATAAAAGCATTCGCTAAATTATCAAAGCACTTTAAAC
>JAUUWJ010000010.1 GCA_030589175.1 Actinomycetes bacterium | reverse complement strand
TATTCGAGTTCGTAAAAAAAGCATTTCTTGAAGCTATATCGCTATCAATTTTGACTTTTGTCCTTGTATTTACTTACTGGCTTCTATCCAAACCTAAAAAGAAATAGCAATAGGTCTTTGATTTATTTTGCGTAGTCAACGTTTCTAAATTCTCTAATAACAGTTACTTTTATCTGTCCCGGATATTCCAATTCGCCTTCGATTTTATTAGCAATTTCTTTTGCCAAAAGCGCGGTTTCCTTATCGTTTATTTCTTCGGGATTAACAATAACTCTTATTTCTCTTCCTGCCTGAACCGCAAAACTTTTTGATACGCCTTTATGGGACTCCGCCAACTGTTCAAGATTTTCTAGTCTTTTAATATATCTTTCCAGATTATCTCTTCTTGCTCCAGGTCTTGCGCCTGAAATTCCATCTGCGGCTTTAATCAGTACGGCTTCAATGGTTTCCGGGTCTACTTCTTCATGGTGGGAAGCAATAGCATTACAAATAATTTGATTTTCTTTAAAGCGTTTTGCAAGATCAGCGCCTATTAAAGCATGGGGGCCCTCTACTTCATGATCTATTGCTTTTCCTAAATCCTGCAAGAATACCGCTCGTTTGGCATTTTTGGGGTCAATTCCAAGTTCGGAAGCTATTGTTCCCGCCAAAGCTGAAACTTCCAGGGAGTGCTGCAAGACATTTTGTCCGTAACTTGTTCTATATTTTAATCTTCCTACGACTCTAAGAAGCTCTTGATTTATTCCCATGACATCTGCGTCCATTGCTGCTTGCTCTCCGGCCTTTTTAATTTCCGCATCAACTTCTTTTTTTGTTTTATTGTACATTTCTTCAATTCTTGCCGGTTGAATTCGACCGTCTGCTATTAATCTTTCTAGGGTAAGTCGAGCTATTTCTCTTCTTACAGGATCAAAACCGGAGATTATTACGGCTTCAGGAGTATCATCGATAATGAGGTTCATGCCGCTTATGTTTTCAAAAGCACGAATATTTCTTCCTTCTCTGCCGATTATCCTTCCTTTCACATCATCGCTGGGAAGAGAGACAACAGACACTGTTGTCTCTGCTACTTGGTCCGCCGCACATCTTTGTATTGCTAGAGTAATTATGTTTCTAGCTTTTTTGTCAGCCGTTTCTTTTGCCTCTTGTTCTATATTGTTTATAAGATGAGCAGCATCTTTGCGGCATTGTTCTTCAACTTTCTTAAGAAGAATATCCTTTGCTTCATCAGTGGTAAGGCTAGCAATGTCTTCCAACTGATTTTTTTGTTGTTCAAATGCTTTTTCAAGCTCTTTTTCTCTTTCTTTTTGTTTTTCTCTTGTCCTTAGGGCTTCTTTATCTCTATTAGCTAACTTTGTAAGCTTGTCATCAATTTGTTCTTCTTTTTGAATGATTCTCTTTTCGAGCCCTGATATTTCCTGCCTTCTTTTACGTATTTCTTTCTCTGATTCGTTTTTGATAGCATATGCTTGGTCTTTCGCCTCTATTATTATTTCTCTCTTTTTGTTTTCTGCCTCCTTTTTTGCATTACTAATAATGTTTTTTGCGCTTTCATTTGCGTCATCTATTTTCCCTACTGCCTTGTTTCTCCTGACGTAAGTTATTGATGCAACGCTGGCTATTGATAAGGCAGTAATTACTAAAACAACTAATACTTCGTACATGTGCTTTTACCTCCTATTTAATAATAAAAAACCCCTTTCGGGGTATTAAGTTAACAACATACAGCTGCTTCATTATTAAAAAAACAGCACTTTTTACTTGCTAAATTTTATATATCTAAAAACTTAACGTTCTTGTATATCAGTTAACCTAATTACCTATTTTATACTACTTCTTTGCCCCGTATGTAGTCAAGGAAAAGTCAGATACAAGATACCAGAAATCAGATAAAACATATTTTAATAAATAGCAATTTTTAGTATTTTTTGCCTTTCTAGCAACTAATAACCAATAACCAAGAACTAACTTATGCTTTTTACTTTTACTTGTGACTGCCCAGCCGCTTTTTTCGTTGTTTCTTTAGTCGCTTTTTCTTTATTGGCCGTCTTTGATTCAATAAGCCCGTTTGCTAATTTTACTTCTTGTTCTATTTTCTTAAGAATAGACGGATTTTTTTCTAAATATTGGCATGCCGCTTCTCTGCCTTGTCCAATTCTTTTATTTTGATAACCATACCAGGCGCCACTTTTTACAATTATTCCCTTATCCACGCACAGGTCCAAAATATTTGAAGTTTTTGAAATCCCCTTACCATAGTAAATGTCAAATATAGCTTGCCTGAAAGGAGGTGCAACTTTGTTTTTAACGACTTTTGCCCGTACTCTGTTGCCTATCATTTCAGTGCCTACCTTTAAAGTTTCAATCCTTCTTATATCTATTCTAACTGAAGAATAAAACTTTAATGCTCTTCCTCCGGGAGTTGTTTCAGGATTACCAAACATTATTCCTATTTTTTCTCTAAGTTGATTAATAAAAACCGTACACGTTTTTGACTTACTAATACTTCCAGCTAGCTTTCTTAAAGCTTGCGACATCAACCTTGCTTGCAGCCCCATATGAGAGTCACCCATTTCTCCTTCTATTTCAGCCTTAGGGACAAGAGCGGCTACTGAATCTATGGCTACAATATCAACTGCACCGCTCCTAACAAGCATTTCGGTGATCTCTAAAGCTTGCTCTCCTGTGTCTGGTTGAGATATGAGCAGGTTATCAACATCTACGCCAAGCTTTTTCGCATATACCGGGTCCAGAGCGTGTTCAGCGTCAATAAAAGCCGCTATTCCGTTTTCTTTTTGGGCTTGGGCTATAATTTCCAAACTTAGGGTTGTTTTTCCTGAGGCTTCCGGACCGAATATTTCAATTATTCTTCCCCTTGGAACGCCTCCTATGCCTAAAGCAATATCTAAAGAGAGGGCTCCGGTTGAGATTCTTCCTATGTGCATTCTGGCAGCTCGTTCCCCCAATCTCATTAAGGCGCCTTTGCCATATTTCTTTTCGATTTGATCTCTGGTCAGATCAAGCATTTTTTCTTTTTCCAATTTTTTCTCCTTTTTTGTCGGTATCTGTTTACACTGCTCTATTTAATTTTAAAAACCTTACAATAATATAGTTCGAAGCTTTTGCTAAAACCCCTTCTTTTTTATCTAAATTATTTTTCAAGGCTTACTCCTACTGTCTATAATATACTGTATACGATCGGCCTTTCGCTATTATACCAAACAAGTGTTCGGTTTTGTCAAGCTCTTTTTAAATAATATTTTTCAAGTACTCTGTACTGGGCCCCTTTGGGTGTAATCTTACTTTCAAACAATGAAATATGGCTAACTTTTTGATCTACAGACGATATTTTTGCATTAGTAGCTTTTTCTAAATTTATCGGTTTTTTTAACCTAGCAAGAGTTAGATGTATCTTAAAAGCTCTCTTTTCAAGCTTAAATCCAAGTGCTTGAAATTTTTTATCTAGATCATCTGCGAAACTGTTTGCCGCTTCATTCTTTCGAGAACCGAGCCAAAATATTCTCCCTTTCCTTTTCGAAGGGAAAGCGCCTAATCTATCCAAGGTTACATTAAAAGGACCATGTTTATTGGCGATACTTGATAGCACCTTTTTTATTTCCGGTAAAATGCTTTCTTCAACATATCCTAGGAACTTGACAGTGATGTGAATATTTTTTGCCGGCACTACCCGCGCATCTTTAATATCTAGTTTTTTTGTAAAATCTTCTAATCTTTTTTTTGTTTTTTGCTCAAAATCTATTGCTACAAATAGCCGTGTCATAAGTATGATTCTCTGACCATTACTAAAGCTTCCTGACTGGCAAGTAATTGGTTTTGCTCCCTGTCTCCTCTGAAAACAAATTTCTTTACTTTTGTTTCTTTGCCTTTTTTAGCTAATCCGATGTAGTGTAACCCAAGCGGTTTTTCTTTTGTTGCTCCGGTGGGGCCGGCTATTCCGGTTACCGATACGCTAATATCGCTTTTTGTCATTTTTAGAGTTGCTTCAGCCATTTGAGCTGCTACCTCTTTGCTAACCGCACCTTTTGAAACCATTACCTCTTTATTTACGCCAATCTCTTCTTTAAGTTCGTTTGAGTAAGCAATAAATCCTCCGGGAAATATAATAGAAGAGTCTTTTACGTTAGTAATTCTGTGGCCTATCAATCCTCCGGTAGAAGATTCGGCAACCGATAAAAGCAATTTTTTGCTCGACAGGTCTCTTACTATTACTTGTTCCAAAGTTTCATCATCTTTGGCAAAAAGATTGTCGTTGAATAACTCTTCAACTCTTTCGTCAAGTTGCTCAAGCCTGCTTTGAGTTTCACTTTCATTTTCAGACTTAACACTAAGATATAGATGAACTTCGCCGAGTTTTGGCAATATGCCATAGTTTAGTTTGCCATCAATTAGCTTTAGTTTTTCTTCTATCTGAGTTTCTCTGAGATTTACAAACTTGAAAATGCGGCGTCTAATAAATTCTTTGGGTTGACCAAGACCTTTTTCAAATTCCGATATTATTTTTAATACGGACTTTTTAAGCATCATCTCGAGTTCTTTTGGCACGCCAGGTAAAGATATTATGATTTTTTGATTCTCTTTTAGTAGAAATCCGGCTGCTCCGTATTGTCCGGGTTCTATTAATTGGGCATCTTTTGGAAAGCTGGCCAGTCTTTTCGCTCCATTTTTGGGATGATTTTCTTTAGCAATTTCGTAATACTTTGTACTAATCTCTAATTCTTTTCCATATGCTTTTGATATCGCTTCTCTTGTTAAGTCATCTTGAGTCGGCCCTAACCCTCCGGTAGCAATTATTATGTGAAATTCGGTTACCAGTTGTTTTATCTCTTTTACAATAGCTTCCAATGAGTCCGGAACGCTGACATGTTTTGTAACAGAGTATCCGTTTTCGAAAAGCTCTTTTGATAAATAGTATGAATTTGTATCCTTTACTATTCCTTCAGTTAGCTCTGTTCCTATGGTAAGAAGGGCAATTTTTAAGTCCATATCTCCCTAAACTTTGCAAAATAATTAAAAGCAGATACAAAACTTAATATAACGGCTACGACAATCAATATCCAGCTTATTTGATTAATGATAGCTAATGAACCGTCGACGTTAAATATCCAAAAGAATATGGCGATCACTTGAAAAAATGTCTTTGCTTTACCCAAAGAAGAAGCGCTTATTGCTATATTCTTTCGATTTGCCATAAGCCTCAATATTGAAACTGCGATTTCTCTTCCTATAATGAGAGCTGCTACCCAAACAGGAAGAGATGCTACTTGCACTAATGCAACTAAAGCTGCTATTACAACTAGCTTATCAGCTAGAGGATCAAGATTTTTTCCTAGGTTCGTTACTTGGTTGTAAGCTCTGGCAAAATAGCCATCTAATCCGTCTGAAAGTGCAATCAGGGCAAATGCCGATGCTGCAAACCATTGCCTGTACTGAAAATCGCTCATGAGCAGGATGAAAAATATCGGAGTTAGAACAATTCTGGCAAATGTAATTCTATTGGCCAGGTTTTGCACGAGAATTTACCTTTCTACTTTTAATGTAATAAATTTTTCTATTTACGTTTTTACTTATCTCAGTCTATCTTACTTTTTAAAAACTTTAGTAGCAATAGTTGGGTTAGTAGATAATGTGCCTTTCTGATGATTATCTTTATAGACTTTTACGAAAGAGCCCCGGCCGGCAGTAATCTCAATTGGCTTTCGGGATATAAAAGTCCTACTCTCACCTTTTCTAACATAATTATAGAAAAACGTTTTTCCGTCCGCTCTAAGACGCACCCAGGTGCCTCTTTCAAAGACTAGCCGCAATTTAAACAAGGTTGTTTTCTTAACTGTTTTTTTATCGCTTTTTTTCTTTTTCGGTTTTCTGCTTTCCTTTAAGCTTTCAATCTCTTGGTCTATTTCTTTTTTGCTTGAGATCTTATTACTCAAAGTCGTGTCTTGATAGCCTAAATAAGCCAGAAAAACCATCATGAAAAAAATTAAGGTTATTAAAGCAAAAGGAATTGTTATTTTTGGTATCTTTTTACTTCCAGTGGCGACTTTGAATGACGGAGGCATAAGTTCTGCTACCGATAGGTTTTGTTTTGGTTGAATTTTCTTGTACTCTTCAACCAATGGGTCTGCTTCTATTTTTAAGTAGTTGGCATAAGACCTGATAAAACCTTTTACATAAACAGGTCCTGGTAAAACATCAAACTCATTTTTCTCGATTGCCTTTAAAAACCTTGATCTAATCTTAGTGTTTTCTTCTATTTCTTTTATGTTAAGGCCCTGCTTACGGCGGGCTGAAGCTAACTGATGACCGATTGAAGGCATTTCAATCCCCTTTCATTAGGGGATATACCCAGTCGCTTTTATAAATAACAAATATTTTTTAGTTATTTTTCAACTTGTAAAGTTTTTAGGAAATGATTGATAGTAGAGCTTTTATTCGTCTGATCTTAAAGTTGAGAGTTCTTCTTCGTCGATATGGACTTCCCTGGGCTTAGAGCCTTCTTGCGGTCCTACGATACCTTTGTCTTCTAGCATATCCATTAATCGTGCCGCTCTGCCGTAACCTATTCTAAGTCTTCTTTGCAGATATGAAACGCTTGCCTTCTTGCTTGAAACAACTATTTCAACAGCGGAATCATAGAGTTCGTCTTCAAAATCGTCGAGCGAATATTGTGTTCTCTTGGGAGTGGTAATATCCTGCACGTATTCTGGTTCGGATTGGCTTTTAATAAAAGTGCAAAGATTTTCAATCTCTTTCTCTGTTATAAAAGCCGCTTGTATTCTTTTCGGTTTTATTGTCTGGGGCGTTGAAAAAAGCATATCTCCTTTTCCAACCAGTTTTTCGGCTCCTCCTGAATCTAAGATAACTCTGGAGTCGATTTGGGATGAAACGGCAAAAGCTATACGGTGAGTTATGTTTGCCTTGATAAGCCCGGTTATAACGTCCGTTGAAGGCCGCTGTGTTGCAACAATCAAGTGAACTCCTACCGCCCTGGCTAGTTGGGCCAACCGGCAGATAGCGTCTTCAACCTCTCTGGCCGCTACCATCATTAAGTCTGCTAACTCATCTATAATTACGATTATGTAGGGCATGGTATTTGATCCCTTTTTAGACATTTTGTTGTTATAGCCTGCAATATTTTTCACTCTATTTGCTGCCAAAAGCTCATATCTGCTCTCCATCTCAGATACTACCCATTCTAAAGCGTGAGCGGCTTGTTTGGCTTGCGTTACGACCGGTGTAAGCAGGTGAGGTATTCCGTTGAACATATTAAGCTCGACTCGTTTCGGGTCTATGAGAATCATCTTAACCATACTAGGTGTCGCCCGGCTTAAAATAGTCGCTATTAAGCTGTTTATGCATACGCTCTTACCCGAGCCGGTTGCTCCGGCAATTAGTAAATGTGGCATATCGGCTAGATTTGCTATTGTAGGATGACCTGATATATCTTTGCCGATGACTATGGAGAGAGCGCTATTATTTTCTTTCATTTTCGGACTAGTAAGAATGTCTCCGATAGTTACAAGTTCTCGATGAATATTGGGAACCTCTACTCCTATCGCCGACTTACCCGGGATTGGAGCAAGGATTCTAACATCAGGCGAAGCGAACGCCAAGGCTATGTCATCAGCCAAACTTAGTATACGATTAACCTTTACTCCGGAGGCCAGATGGATTTCATATCTGGTGACAGTCGGGCCGGTTACAACCTTGGATACTCCGGCATCGCCTGCAAAGTCACTTAATGTCTTTTCCAAAACTTTAATATTTTCTTTGACGCTTTTTTTGCCTTTTGACTTTGAGCCATCGGTCGTAGAAAAAATTGAGACGGGCGGAAGCTTAAAAGACTCTTCCTTCTTAACTTTTTCTGCCTCTATTTCCTCTCCGGTTTTTTTATGTCGCACCGGCTCAAAATCAAACTGTGGCTCAATCGCTTTTGTGTTAACTGCTATTTTCTTAATCTCTTCTACTTTTTGGGTTAGTTCTTCCGAAGGAGAGTTTTTGTCAACTTTTTCTTTTAGGGTAATGACACCTGTTTTCGTATTCTTCCATAATTCAGGCAGTGTCTTGTTTGTAAGCAATAATGCTCCAACTATGAAAGCAAAGCTAAAGATTACATAACTGGCGCCCGGTCCTATCAAAAATTTAAAGCTATAGGCAAAGAGAGCTCCGGCAATTCCTCCGTTCTCCATCAAGTAATGTGGTTTAAAAGTATTTTTAAGCCCTACCGTAGTATGACTGATGGCCAAGATGCTTAAAAAACTTATTGACAGCCCTGTCCCAAATCGCGAATACTGCTTAGACTTGCTTAGCATAAAATACAAGGCCATAGCAGCTAGAAAAAATGGCATTAAATAGCGTCCCCCGCCAAAACCGTACTTTAGAGCGATATTTATGTAGCTTCCCACTACGCCAGTCGTTTTAGTGTAGATAAATATCAGAGCCAAGAAAGCACCGGCAAAAGTCAGCAAGGAATAAATATCGTAGAGCCCTCTTGTTTGTTTCTTATTCGCTTTTTTCTTTCTTATTCGCTTTTTTCTTTTAGCCATTTTATAAAATTATAAGGAACAATAAACCCGCCGACAGACAATAAGCGGCAAATACAAATAAACTGCCTTTTTTTAAATACCCTATTAGAAATGATATTGCTAAGTAGCTAAAAATGAAAGAGCTTACAAGACCGGCTAGCATGTAATAGCTAAATAAGAAACTTCCCGCTTTAAAAACCGTAACTAATAAAGAACCAATAATGGCTGGAATAGCCAATAGAAAAGAAAACCTGGCTGCCGCTTCCCTGTTAAGGCCGAGTAGCAATCCGGCCGATATCGTAGCTCCCGAACGGCTTATGCCTGGTGCTAGCGCAAAAGCCTGGGCAATACCTATGGTAATGCTGTCTTTTGCTTTCATAGTTACGATATTACGATTCAAACGGGACCTTATTTCACTAAATAAGATCAATAGCCCTGTAAAGATCAACAAAAGGGCCGTTATATTTGCAGACTTAAAAATATTCTCTATGCTGGAGCCTAAAAGTAAACCGACAAAAACAATTGGTAGGGTACCCAGGAAAAGAAACATTAGAAATTTATTGTTGCCGGCGTATTGGTTTTTTAAAATGTCAACTAAGTCTTTTCTGAAGTATAGAAGCAAAGCAATAAGACTTCCCAGGTGCAAAACGACGTCAAAATAAACTTGGGATGTGTTTTGATGGCCCAAATTGTTCCAATTAAGTAAACGTGGTATTAATACCAAATGAGCAGAGCTGCTAATCGGTAAAAATTCAGTTATTCCTTGTACCGCACCTAGTGTGATCGTCTGAACTATTGTCATTACTTTAAGTAATCTCTAACTTATATTACCAGAAAATCGTTTATATGTTTATCTCGCCAAAGTACTTTCTGGTGGCGTTTAAGTTATGGAGCGTTTATTTTACATTTAGAGATTGCTTGAGAAGGCCAAAAGCACTTAGCAACTCTTTTAACTGTTCATTTTCTTCCTTAGTTTCTTTTACAAGGGGAAGCCTGAGTGGTCCTCCTTGTTGACCGATAAGCTCCAAGCCGGCCTTAACCAAAATAGGGTTGGTAGTGTTAAACAAGCCTTTGAAAACCGGCATGAGTTTATTATTTAATTTTTCAGCCTCTTCAAAGTTGTTATCTTGGCAAAGATTTAGCATTTCCTTTATTTTGTTGCCGATTATATGAGAGGCAACGCTAATCACTCCGTTTCCGCCAAGCTTCATTATGTCAAAAGTAGTACCATCGTCTCCGCTATAGAGCTTAAAATCTTCGCTGGTATTATTTATTATTTTTTCTATTTGAGCTACATCTCCGCTGGCCTCTTTTATAGCGACGATATTATCTATTTTAGAAAGCGTTATTGTTGTATTCGCTTCTATATTAGAACCTGTTCTTGATGGAACGTTATAAAGTATTATCGGAAGCTTGGATTTCTTTGCTATCGTTTTGAAGTGCTCTATAAGACCATTTTGCGGTGGTTTATTGTAATAAGGTGAGACGAGCATCACGCCATCGACTCCGGTATGCTCAGCTTCTATTGTAAGTTTTTTGGAAGCAACAGTAGAGTTTGAACCCGTTCCCGCTATTACTTGTACATCACTACCGACGGCCTCTTTTATATTACTGAACAAATTTAGTTTTTCTTCGTCCGTTAGCGTTGGAGACTCGCCTGTCGTTCCGCTTACAACTAAGCCATCAGAGCCATTGTTTATTAGAAAGCAAGCTAAATCAGCGCAGGCTTCATAGTCTACGCTTAAATCATCTTTAAAAATTGTTACCATCGCCGTAATAAGTTCGGCCATTTAAACTCCGTTATTCGGTTTTCGTTGTTTATTCATCGTTATATTTCCAAAATATTCTCAAGTCCGTATGTTAGGCCGCTAAGTTCCGGTACTTTCTTGATTGCCGCTAAAACACCGGGCATGAAAGAAGTCCTATCAGTTGTGTCATGCCTAATAGTCAAAGTTTGGCCTTTAGCTCCAAATATTACTTCTTGATGGGCTACAAGTCCTGGTAACCTAACGCTGTGTATCCTAATGTTGTTTTTTACCCCACCACGGCTTCCTTTAAGATTTTCCCTTTCTCCCTCCACCGTGGCACTGCTGGCTGTTAATTCTGCCGCTGTTTTTTCCGCCGTTCCGGAAGGAGCATCTGCTTTTTGATCATGATGAAGTTCGATTATCTCTACATGATCCATGTGATTAGCTGCTTTTTTGGAGAGCTCCATCATAAGTACGGCCCCTATTGCAAAATTTGGAGCAACAAAAACATTTTTATCTACAGCCTTTGCTTTTTCTTCTATTGTT
>JAUUWJ010000135.1 GCA_030589175.1 Actinomycetes bacterium | reverse complement strand
ACTAAGTACCAGGCTATTATTGGACTATTTCTTGGCGGCATGTTTCCTTTCTTCGTAAGCTCAACGACCATCAAAGCGGTCGGTAGAGCGGCGCATAAGATGATAGAAGAAGTCAGGCGCCAGTTCAGGGAAATACCGGGTCTTAAAGAAGGGAAAAAAGGTGTTGAGCCGGATTATACAAGCCCCATCGATATTGCGACTTCTGCTGCTCTAAAAGAGATGATGGTACCGGGTATTATTGCTATTGTTGCTCCGGTATTGATTGGTTTGTGGAACACGGAAGCTTTGGGTGCTTTTTTAGCCGGTGCTTTGGTAACCGGCTTTCTACTGGCCATAATGATGGCTAATTCCGGAGGCGCCTGGGATAATGCCAAAAAGTATATCGAAGCCGGAAATGTCGGCGGTAAAGGAACAGATGCTCATGCAGCTGCTGTCGTCGGGGATACGGTTGGCGATCCCTTCAAGGACACTGCAGGTCCTAGCATGAATATACTAATCAAAGTAATGACTATTGTTTCTTTAGTCTTTGTTCCGTTATTTGCTAAATAAGCTCTCAATAACCTAATCAGTAAAGCTAAAGGTTAGTTAACAGCTTAATAAATCTAATCAGGGTATTTTCTTATCAAAAGCTGCTTTGGGCTTGCTTTGAGCTTAAAGTACAAGTAGTCTGAAAAAAAGGCAGGTTTTCCATCTTGAGCTTGATTTCGGAAGAATCAATAAACACTATAAGAGATAAAGTAAATCTTGTTGATGTAGTTTCTGACTATGTCGCACTAAAAAAAACAGGTCGTAGCCATAAAGGCCTGTGTCCTTTTCATAAAGAAAAAACACCATCTTTCGTTGTGGACGGTCAAAAACAACTTTTTCACTGTTTCGGTTGCCAGGAAGGCGGAAATGTTTTTAATTTCATGATGAAAGTAGAAAATCTCGAATTTAGCGAAGCCGTAGAGTTTTGCGCCAAAAAAGCCGGTGTAGCCGTTGATTACGTATCGAGAGAGAAAGGCGAGCGGACACATAGTCAAAAAGAACGGCATTTGAAGATCAACAAAGAAGCGGCGGAGTTCTATCACTACCTTTTAATGAAGGGAGATAACGGAAAAGTAGCGCGAGAGTATTTAAAGAAAAGAGCGTACGGCAAAAACATCGCAACTACGTTTAAGCTTGGCTATGCTCCCTTAAGCAACCGCTCGCTAATAAATGTTTTATTAAAAAAAGGTTATAAACAAGCCGAGATTAACGCCCTGGATTTGGCTCATAATATTCGAGGTGAAAACAGGGACCGCTTTTTTGGGCGTTTAATGTTTCCGATAGAAGATGCTCGGGGAAACATTGTGGGCTTTGGCGGCCGGGCTCTTTCAAAAGAAGGAAAGCCAAAGTACTTAAATTCGTCGCAAACGCCTCTTTTCAATAAAAGCCGGCAATTCTACGGCCTTAACCTGGCAAAAACCGACATTGTTAATGACGACCAGGCAATATTAGTTGAAGGTTACACAGATGTTATTTCCATGCACAAGGGAGGTTTTAAGAATACTGTTGCGACACTGGGAACAGCTCTAACTCCTGATCATGTGCAAATATTAGCCCGGTTTTGTTCCTCGGCGGTCATGCTCTACGATTCCGATGCTGCCGGCCTAAAGGCAGCCGAGCGCTCTGTTGAGTTTATTAACCTGACTAACCTTGAGTTGTTGGTAGCGGTCTTGCCTGAAGGAGACCCGGATGATTATATTCTCAGCAAGGGAAGTAAAAAGTTAAAAGAAGTTCTGGTAAACGCCGTACCGGTAATGGATTTTTGCATAAGCCAAATTATTGAAAATGCCGACTTGAGCACATCGAAGAAAAGACTTTTAGCTATTAATAAAGCGCTAAACCTCATAGCGAGTTTGAGAAACGCTATCTTGGAGCAAGAGTATTTGCAAAAACTGGCAAAACTTGTTAATGTCCCTATCCAGGGCCTGACAGTTGAATACAATAAAAAGAAAAAACCGGATAAGGAAAATACGGCAGTAAAACAGTCGCTAACAGCAGTAGAGAAAGCGGAAAATCTCTTATTGGCGATCCTGGCTGAAAAACCGGACTTAGCTAAGAACAATAGAATAGTCGAGCCGGAAGATTTTTTCGATGAGCAGAACAGAGAACTTTTTAAATTACTTCTGGCAAATGAGGGAAAAGACATCTCTAAGATAGTTGATGAAACAGAGAATGCTCTTCTGGTAAAGAGGCTGAGTGCTCTTTGTTTTGAAACTAAACCGAAAAATGTCAAAGAAGCTTATATTGATTTAAATAAGAGAATCAAAGGATTTGCCCTAAAAAGAGAGATAAATAAAATGAAGAATGTTTTGGAAAAAACAAATCCAGTGGATAATCAGCGTCAATATGATAAATTATTCAAGCAGCTAATTGCGCTTGAGGCAAAAAGGCGCGATTTGGAAAAAATAAGCGTTGGAGCGTGAAAATTTGGCTAAAGCAAAAGATCCTGAGCTAAATGAAGTAAAAAGCTTAATAAAAAAAGGAAAAAGTGCAGGTCACTTAACTCCTGACGATGTAGCTGAAGCTCTTAAGAATTTAGAGCTGACGACGGAGCAAACCGAGTCGATATATACAAAGCTGCTGGAGAAAGGCATAAATATTTTAGACGAAGATGAGGAGGAACAACTAAAAGCCGAAGCGAAAAAGAAAGCAGCCGACGAGTCCAAAAAGGTCGAAGCTGAAAAAGCCGCCGAAAGTGAAGTTATTCAAAAGCGCTTTAAGCTGGTAAATAAAGCTGCAACAAGTGATCCGGTCAGGATGTACTTAAAAGAAATCGGCAGAGTCTCACTTTTAACGGCTCAAGAAGAAGTCACCTTGGCAAAAGCGATTGAGGCAGGTGAAGCAGCTGTAGAAGTTTTAGAATCAAAGCGAATTCGGGACAAAAAGCGCCGGCGTAAGCTGGAGCGAGCCGAACGGGAAGGATGGGCGGCAAAAAGAAAGCTTGTTGAAGCAAACTTAAGGTTGGTTGTAAGCATTGCCAAGCGTTATGTCGGGCGTGGAATGCTTTTCTTGGATTTAATCCAAGAAGGAAACTTGGGTCTGATAAGGGCAGTCGAGAAGTTTGATTATAAAAAAGGATATAAATTCTCGACTTATGCGACTTGGTGGATAAGACAGGCCATTACGAGGGCGATTGCAGACCAGGCCAGAACAATCCGGATTCCCGTTCACATGGTTGAAACTATAAATAAGTTAATAAGAACTCAACGCCAACTTTTGCAGGATTTCGGCCGCGAGCCCACTCCCGAAGAAATAGCCAAAGAGATGGATATTCCGCCATCAAAAGTACGCGAAATTCTAAAAATATCGCAAGAGCCGGTATCTTTGGAAACTCCGATTGGCGAAGAAGAGGATTCGCAGTTAGGCGACTTTATTGAAGACGA
>JAUUWJ010000073.1 GCA_030589175.1 Actinomycetes bacterium | reverse complement strand
ATGAACGGTTATAATATCTGAGTTTTTCAACCCGTCATCCAATTTTTTAGCAATTTCAATATTGTCTTTTGCCGCTTTCTCAGCAGAGATGTAAGGATCATAAGCCAGTATCTTCATACCGAAGGCCTGTGCTCTTTGAGCTACCAGACCGCCGATTTTTCCATATCCTAACACGCCGAAAGTCTTTCCGTATAGTTCGGTTCCTTCAAATTTGGAGCGCTCCCATTTCCCGGCACCAAGGGACGCATTAGCCTTTGGTATTTGTCTTGCCGCTGCTAGTAATAGAGCAAAAGCATGTTCAGCTGCCGATATAATATTGCTCTGAGGAGCGTTAGCTACGATAATTCCTTTTTTTGTCGCTGCATCAATGTCAACGTTATCAACACCTATTCCGGCTCGACCTATGATCTTTAGATTAGAAGCAATATTGATTAAATCCGCAGTCATTTTGGTGGCGCTACGAATAATAATGGCATCGAACTTCGGTAGTTCTTTTAGCAACTTACCATTATCCCAGTCGATACCATCGACTACTTCAAAGTCCTTTTTTAAAAGATCTATTCCGCTTTTAGCAATTTTTTCTTTAATTAGTACTTTCATTCAAACTCCGTATTTCGTTATTCGTAGCTCGTGTTTCGTGATTTGCTTAACTACTTAAAACTTTTTCGGCTGCTTTTAGTGAGACGCCTTTTTCAAACTGATAACCTAGCTCTTGAAGCGTCATCTCGAGCGCCGATAAAGCCGTTGTTATATCAAATTTATCATAATATCCTAAGTGACCCAGTCTAAATATTTTACCGGCCAAATGCTCCTGCCCTCCAGCAATAGTTACGCCATACTTTGAGCTCATTATCCTGGGAATTGCTTTGCCGTCAACACCTTCCGGTACTTTTACTGCTGTTACCGCATTTCCCCTTCCTTCTGACGGCGCAAAAAGTTCCAGACCTATTGCAGTTACTCCTGCTCTTACAGCGTCTGCCAGTTGAGCATGTCTCTTTATAATGTTTTCCAAGCCTTCTTCTCTCATCATCTTAAGCGACTCTCTTAAACCGACTATCAAAGAAACTGCCGGAGTAAAAGGATTTTGTTTCTTTTCTAGGGCCTTTTTCGCTTTAGCCCAGCTAAAGTAAAACTTAGGAAGCGTCGATTTCTCAGCTAACTTCCAGGCCTTTTCACTAACGCTCACTGCTGCCAGTCCCGGCGGCAACATCAAACCTTTTTGCGAGCCGGTCATAACAATGTCTAAATTCCATTCATCTGTTTTTGTTTCAACCGCTCCAATTCCGGTTATAGAATCGACTACCAGTACCGCGTTAGTAGCTTTTACAATTTCACCAATCGCTTTTACGTCATTAAGCACACCGGTTGATGTTTCGCTTTGAGTTACAAAAACACCTTTTACATCCGGGTTTTCATCTAAGCTTTTTTTAATGTCATCTGGTTTTACAACTTGATGCCATTTATATTCATGTTTTATGACTTCTAGGCCATACGTTTCACCAAGTTGAACAAAGCGGTCTCCGAACTTTCCATTTGAGGTGACTATAACCTTATCGCCTGCTGAAAATAGATTTACAACCGATGACTCCATTGCTCCCGTTCCGGATGAAGAAAATAGGATTATATCGTTTTTTGTTTCAAAGATGTATTGTAAGCCCTCTAAGACTTCGACAAATATCTTGGTGTATTCAGGCGTTCGGTGATGAATAATCGGCTTTGCCTGTGAGAGCAATACTTGAGGTGGTACAGGCGTTGGGCCAGGCGTCATTAAGTAACTTTTGCGCATTCTAGTATCTCCTTAATTTCAAAAGAATTTCAAAGCCAATTCTAAACTATTGACAGAGGGTAGACAAGAAAGCCAATATTGAATATTTGACCTTCATTTACTATTAATAGATAAAAGTGTTTTTCATGATTTCTTGATAAATATTTTCAAGTAAAAAAGTGTTTGCTTGGCTACTAATTGTATGCTACTCTAATATGAAACAAGTCGTAGGGAGGTCTTTTGAAAAAGCGTTTTTTAATTTTATCAACACTCATTGTATTTATTGTATTGACAATATCTTCAATAGCGAGTGCTGTACATCATAGCACCTTTGTTTGGGTTGATATTAAGCCAACCTCTTGTCCTAACCCTATAAATATTAATAAAAGCGGAGTTATACCGCTCGCCATTCTAGGCACTGAAGATTTTGATGTTAATAACATTGACTTATCAACGCTTAAGCTGGCAGGAGTTCCAGCATTAAGAACAGCGTTGGAAGACGTCAGTACTCCTAGAATACACATATTCAGAAATTGCTGTGAGACTGACGGAGCAGATGGTTATTTAGATGTTACGGCAAAATTCGACAGTCAATCAGTTTTGAATGCTCTAGGCGATAATACAAATAGCGATTCCTTGGTTTTGTGGCTCACAGGCAATCTAAAGGACGGCACACCATTCTACGGATTTGATTTTGTGATATTTAAGGGATTGAAAAATAATAACAGTAACAGCTCGAAGAAATCCCGTTAAACTTTTCTAATCTGATTAGGTGTAATTTAGTTGATTATAAATAATCAGAAAAATAATTCTTACTTACTTCTAATTCGTTTCTTTTGCGCCCACTTTGTTTTTTTCTTTATTATCTTCTGCCCAGCTGAATAGAGAGCGAACTTCTTTTCCCACGTTTTCAATTTGGTGCTTGCTTTGCTCTTCACGCTGCTTATTAAAATTAGGGCAACCGGCATCGCTTTCCGCTATCCATTCTTCGGCAAATTCTCCTTTTTGGATACGTTCCATAGCTTCAGCCATAGCTTTTCTCACCGTTTGATTAATTATTTTTTTGCCCATTGTTATATCACCGTATTCGGCGGTATCAGAAATAGCCGCTCTCATTCCCGTTATTCCTTTTTCATGAACTAAATCAGCAATGAGCTTTACCTCATGTAAACACTCAAAATAAGCGACTTCCGGCTGGTAACCGGCAGCTACTAATGTATCGAAGCCAGCTTTGATAAGCTCACTTAATCCGCCACATAAAACCGTTTGCTCACCAAATAGATCTGTTTCAGTTTCTTCTCTAAAGGTAGTCTCTAAAATTCCTGCCCGACTGGCTCCTATGCCGTCTGCATAGGCTAAACCTATTTGCAATGCATTTCCTGTATAATCCTGTTGGATAGCAATTAAAGCCGGTACGCCCCGGCCTTCTTCATAAACCTTTCGCACCATATGCCCCGGTCCTTTTGGAGCAATCATTAAAACATCAATATTGTCAGAAGGTTTTATTCGACCGAAATGTATGTTAAAACCATGGGCAAACATTAATGCATTACCTTCTTCTAAATTATTTGCAATATCAGAATCGTATGCTTTCTTTTGAACTTGATCCGGGATAAGCATCATTATAACATCAGCAACTTTCGCCGCTTCTGCAACCGGAAGTACTTTTAAGCCTGCCGACTCAGCTTTACTAGTACTTTTACTTCCCGGCCTGAGTCCAACGACTACATTTAATCCGCTGTCCTTTAGATTTAAGGCATGAGCGTGCCCTTGATTGCCATAACCTATTACAGCAATGGTTTTATCTTTCAATACATCTATATTTGCATCTTCTTGACTGTAAATCTTAACCATTTAATCCCCCTGGGTTTCAATATCCAATGATCAATATTCAATGATCAATAGTTAATCGGACATTTATTGTACATTGTACATTGCAAATTGCTAATTTTTAATTGCCTTACCCGCGGCTTAAAGCGACTTTTCCAGTTCTGGCAAGCTCAAGGATACCATACTGGTTAAGTAAATCTTCAATTCCAGAAATTTTCGATTCCGTCCCGGTAACCTCAATAATTACATTATTCTTACTGACATCAATTATCTTGGCCCGGAAAATATCGGCAACCTCTAATATATGTGCCCTATTCTTAGCGTTTGCTTTTACTTTAAAAAGTACCAGTTCCCTGTTTACCGCTTCACCTTGCTTGAAGTCGCTTATTTTTACAACATTTACTAACTTGTGAAGCTGCTTTGTTACCTGCTCAAGCGAGTGTTCTTCAGCATCCAGGACAATCGTCATTCTGGAGAAGTTTTTATCATGCGTCTGTCCTACAGCCAGACTGTCAATGTTAAACCCGCGGCGGCTGAAAAGCCCTGCAACTCGCGCTAAAACGCCTGCCTTATTTTCAACAAAAACCGATAATAAATGTTTCATAACTCCCTCATTGTAAAACGTAATTCGTATTTCGTATATCGCATCTCGTGAACTCGACCTACGAACCACGAAACTCGAATTACGGATTTTTATTAGACGATGTCGTCCTTGTCAATCATCTGATTTATTGGCGCGCCCGGAGCAACCATCGGAAAAACATTCTCTTCTTCCTCAACAATAAACTCCATTAAAACAGGCCCGTCTATTTTCAGTGCTTTTTCAATAGATTTCTTAACATCAGCTTTTCTTTTAACTCTTATTCCTTCTATCCCGTAAGCTGCTGCTAATTTAACAAAATCCGGTACGTAAGGCGGGCATTGCTTACCCGGCTTGTTGCAATCTGGCGGGCAGGTGTAATCGGCCCGCAAGCAAGTCTGCGAATAATTCTTCGAGAAAAATATTTGCTGCCACTGTCTTACCATGCCTAAATACGAATTATTCAAAATAGCGATTTTCAGCCCCAAATTATTTATCTTCACGGTTGTAAGCTCCTGCGATACCATTTGAAAACTGCCATCGCCATCTATTACAAATACCGTATCTTTCGGCTTTCCTACTTGAGCACCTAACGCTGAAGGAAGGCCAAATCCCATCGTCCCCATTCCGCCGGAAGAGATAAAAGTACGCGGCCTTTTCGTTTTATAATATTGAGCGGCCCACATCTGATTTTGCCCAACACCCGTTGTAATGATTGTGTTTCGCCTCTTGGTAAGCTCGGAAATCTGCTCAACAACGTATTCGGGCTTTAACCTATTTGATTTTTTGTCGTAAGTGAGCGGGTGCTTTTTCTTCCAACTATCGATTTTAGCCAGCCACTCTTTCCGTCTGGAAATCTTTTGTTTTTTTATCTCGTCAATAAACCCTCTAATGACATCCTTGGCATTGCCGACAATCGGAAT
>JAUUWJ010000051.1 GCA_030589175.1 Actinomycetes bacterium | reverse complement strand
ACCTGGATTCCCTCTTGCAGCTCCATCGACAAATAAGTAAAACATTATTCTTTTAAAATTATAATTCTCGAACAAGTTGCACAATAATCATAGGCTTCATCTTTATTAATAATTTTGTCTAAATCTGTTGCCGGTACTTTAACATGGCAAGCTTGGCAAATACCATCTATCAAAGCGGCTACGCCAAGACCTCCTTTTCTTTCACGTATTTCGTCATATTCTTCTAACAGCTCATTATCTATATCTTTGGTCTTTAGCTCACGATCATTTGCCAATTTTCCCAGCTGTCCTTTTAGCTGAGTTTCTTTTTCTAAAACGCTGCTTTCGGCTTCACTCGCTTCATTTTCCCTTTCCCTAATCCGCTCTTTCAAACTACTCATTTTCTCTTCTAAAGAAGATAATATTTCCATATTTTCTAAAACTTCAGTTTCTAATAAATCACGATTTTGATTTAAGTGCTTTATTTCCTGCTGTAGGGCTGCTAATTCCTTCGGATTCGAACCGGTTCCTCCAAATAGTTTCTTTTCTTCTTTGGCTATCTTCTGACTAAGCATTTCCAGTTCACCGTTTTTCTTATCTTGAACAAGATTCTGTGCTTTCAACTTTTCTTTCATCGCCCTTTCTTTACTAGCAAGATCTTTAAGCTCCGTCTGAAGTTTTTCATAAGTTTTCTTCTCGACCATTGCTTCTAACTCTTTTTGAGCAGTTTGAATCGCACTATCTATGTCTTGGAGTTCCAACAAACTTATCAGGTCAGTTTTCAAACCAAACATCACTTTCCTTTTCTGAAATTATCACATCAACACTATAACCCGATTTGTTTAACTTATCAGCAAGCAACGGAGCCAGCAGATTCAAAGCAAATTTCTCAATCGCAAAGTGAGAAAGAATTATTAAATTTAAGCCAATTTCAGCCGCTTTTTGGGCTTCGTGATATTTAACATCAGAAGTAATAAAAAGCTCGGCTCCTTTTGCCCCGGTTTGCTCTATATAAGATGCTCCTGCACCGGCTAAAATAGCTGCTCTTCTAACCTTCTTTTCTGGATTTCCTAAAACACTAATTTGGCCATCTACATTTTGTCTTAAATCAGCAATGATGTCACAAATGCGCTTTTGCGAAGAAAAATCGCCAATTCTCCCTAGCCCAACATTGCTTTTTTTGATGCCTTCAATCGGATAAATATCGTATGCTACCTCTTCATAAGGATGAGTTTCAATTAGTTTCTTCACAACATTTACAAGTATGCTCTGATGAACAAGCATCTCAACTCGCTCTTCACCTACTTCATTAACAACACCTTTTTCTCCAACAGCCGGCTTCGCTCCGGCTTCAGGCTTAAATGTTCCAACTCCTTTTGACCTAAAACTAGCGTTCGAATATTGGCCAATTTTGCCGGCACCCAAAAGCGCTAATTCTTCAATTATCTTTTTTGAGTACTTTGTCTCTACAAAAAAAACAAGTTTCTTAAAATCCGTATCGGCAATTAATGGTTCTATTTTCTTAAGTTCAAGATAATCAGCTAGAACCTTGTTGATACCTTGCTCTGACTTATCCAGATTTGTATGAGCAGAATAGATGCCAATATTCTTCGCAAGCGCATCTTTTATAACATCAAATAATGCTGACGTATTAACAATGCTGTTTATATCTTCAAAAAAGAGCGGATGATGTGTAAATAAGAGCTCGCATTTTTTTTGAATAGCTTCTTCAATCGTTTCCTGAGTTGCATTTAAACTTAGAAGCATACGATTGATTTTTGATCGCTTATCCCCTAGCTGCAAACCCACGTTATCCCAAGGTTCCGCTAAGCTTTGTGGGGCAAACTCTGAAAAAATCGGAAGTAATTCTTCTAGGGTCGGCAAGCACTCTCCTCTATCAGCTAACTTACAGTAAATACTTCAATCTATTTAAGCTTTTTAATCAATTTTACCGTAGTTCCTTTTTTGCCTTCTTTGATGGTAACCGTGTCCATCAATGCTAGCATAAAGGGAATGCCTCTACCACGATGACGAGGGTCCGGATTGTCAACTTTCACTTGCTTTTTGAAAATTCCCCTATCGATTACTTTTAGCTCCAAACAATTTTTAGAGAAATCAGCCTCTACCGTAATATTGCTTTTCGCGCCTAAAGGAGAACCATGCTCGATAGCATTACTGATAGCTTCACCCGAAGCTACCTTAATATCAAATATTTGGCTGTCGTTGAAACCATATTGTTTGGCAATAATTTCAACAAAACGTCTCGCTTTTGAAATATTCTTTGGATCGCTTTTAATAGTTATGCTTTTCTTTTCTTTTTCCATTTATTTGAGATTGCAGTAGGCCTTACAAATTAATTAGTTAATTATGCGCTTTGCTTGTTCTAAATTTGGTTTTAGTTCAAAGTTTTTTTGGTTAATGATGTTTACTAGTCTGAGGATCTTGATAATATTTTTATTCTCTGTCACCACAATCATTCTTCTCTCTTTTTCAATGAGTTTTTTTAATTGAACAAATAAAACCGATATACCGCCGCTATCTATGTAAGTCAGATCGGAAAAGTCTACAATTACATCGTTTTCGCTTCCTCTTATTGCGTCATCAATTTTTTGTTCTAGCTCTGTAGCTCGCCAATGATCTATCTCACCTTCCGCCCTAATAATAGATAAATCTTCATAATCGTTAACTTCCATGACCCCTCCAGTTATTTAATTCAAGATATAACATAATAATGATGCCCTCTGCTAAAAAGATTTTTTTATCTTAACTTTAACAAGGCTACCTTCTAATGCTTCAATTTCAAAATTATTCACCAGCGTATCTATCGCTTCAAAGTTTAAGTAAGGAGAAGCAAACAATTTTTTTGGATCAAACTCTTCAAAATCGCCAATTTCAATATCAACCAGATTCTTCTCAATCGAGATATCGATCTTTATATATTCACCAACAATCTCTGCTTCAAAAGCTCTTGCTAAAAACTCGCTGATAGCTAACTTTAAGTCATCGAGATCAACTTCATCGGCAGAGCGCAGCCTTAATTGAGCAGTTATCAAAAGCCTAACTGCCCTTAAAAAACTTACTTCGGCCGGTATCTTTAGGCTGATAATTTGCTTCTCAATTTGCGATTTCTTCAATGTTTGCATAGATCTCAAAAACCTTGTCCAAACCCGTAATATTAAATATCTTTATTATGTTCGGGCGATTAGCTATTAAATAAATTTTACCATCATGGGGTGATACTCTTTTTAAACCGCTAACCAAAACACCTAGGCCAGAGCTATCCATAAAATCAACATTAGCTAAGTCAATTATCATTGTATACTTCCCATCATCTATTAAAGACAATATCTCCTTTTTCAGCTTTGGAGCTGTGTAGATATCCACCTCCCCTTGGACTTCGAGCACCGGCGTATTATTTTTTTCTTTCTTGCCAATATTAATATCTGCCATATAAACCTCCCTTCTACAAAATTTATTTAGCATTTATGCAAAAACAAAACTTTATTTTTGCTCATCTATCCTTTCTTCTTCTATCATTTTTTTTCTCATGCTATTTAATGTTTTCCTTAACAACCTTGATACATGCATCTGAGAAATACCTAATATTTCTGCTATTTCAGTTTGGGTAAGCCCCTTTATAAAACGCAGATAAAGAAGTTTTTTCTCTTGACCGGCCAAACCTTTTACGGCATTGGTAAGCGATGCTAATTCGTTTAAGTTGGTAAGTTGCTTATCTTCCTGCCCAATAAAATCTAGTAAAGTAAAATCCTCATCATTTTCATCAGAGCGTTCACTGTCAAGTGAAATAAGCGTATATGCTTTACTCGTATCCATTGCTTCAAGAATTTCTTCTTCGCTTGCTTTTACTTCATCAGCTATTTCAGCTATGGACGGCGCTCTCTTTAAGCTTTGCGTAAGCCTTGAAACAGCATCATTAACCTGTAAATTTAGCTCTTGTAAGCGGCGCGGAACTCTTATGGCCCACTTTTGATCCCTAAAATGTCTTTTCAAAGTACCCACAATTGTCGGAGTTGCGTACGTTGTAAATTCAACCTTGCGGCCTAAATCAAAACGGTCAATTGCCTTTATTAAGCCTATTGTTCCGACTTGCACTAAGTCCTCCAGTGATTCGCCCCTGTTTCTAAATCTTCTTGCCAGGAATTCAACTAAATATAAGTGAAGCTTGACCAATCTATCTCTTATTTGTATGTCATTTGTTCCTTTGTACTTTTTAAAAAGTTCAAATACTAATTTTTTATCAGGAACATTTATATTGGCCATATCAATAAAGCTTCTTAACAAATTTCAGGTCAAAGTAACTTTCGTTTCGGGGAACGACGTCAACTTTGTCCATCAAGCCGGTCAAAATAAAGAAACTGTATTTTTGCTCATAACTTTGCATGTTGAATGAGCCAAGATGAGCATTAACGACATTAACGGCAATTCTGTCGGGCCTAAGCAAGAAATTAAAATGGATGTTTTTATCCATTTTCTTTTGCATCACCAAAAGAAATGCTTCTTCAGAAGCAAGTTTTATATCTTCTATTTGTTCCCAATTAAAGTCGAGACGGCTGGCTATTCCGGCAACAGCCAGCCGTAAAACCTGTGCATACTCTTTTCTTAAAGGCAAAGCCAAATCTACACTCGCTGAAGTAGACGTTTTCATAGACCAACCCTAACGCATTAATATTAAGTTCTTACTATGCTATCATTTATTTGAGCAAGGTACTAAATTTTGTAATAATCGCTTTCTTATTTAGCAAAGCTTTATTACCCTAACCACTTATTACTTAAACAAGAAAAGTTAGTTGTCGCTTGTTAGGCAACCAACTTCTTGATCCAACTCTCCTTTTCCTGCTCAGCTTTTGCCCTTATCCGAGGTTCTCTCTCACGCAAACGCCTTAACATCTCTTGCTGGCGAGATTTCATATCCTTACTAAAATTGACTATGTTTTGCCTTGTTTCTTTTCCACTTCGTGGTGCGAAAAAGTAGACAATTATGGCAGCCATGCTTGCACCGGCAATAAAAACTCCTACCATTAAGTACAGCAAACGAGCTATTCTTGAGTCCATATACACCTCCCTAAAAGTATTTTGCCCATAACTAAAGCATTAAAAACTTGTTAAAAATAAGTTGCTATAAGCCTTTGCTTGATTACTTTGAAAGTTTTTGCAAGAAAAGATATCGAAAATATGAAATGCTTTTATCTTATTTATTAAGCGAAATTCTTATGGCATTTTTTAAATCTTGTCTATTTTCTAGAATTTCTTTAAAAGCTCTCCTTTTTGTTCCGAGCGAGAAAATATATTAAACATATTAAAGTTCTTTGGAGATAAGCCAGCTTCTAACTCTCGCCACTCAATTGGTATCGATACTAATGCTCCCTTTCTGGCCCTTACCGAGAATATACACTGGCCAATGTTTTTCCTTCTATATTCTTTAAATAATCTATATGTTCAGCCTCTCCGTTTTTTACAATGTTCTCTGTAGTAGCCAGTTTGGAATTTTCTCTATTTGCAATTCTCTCTATAAAATGTGCCAAACTGCGCACTAATTTGAAAGAATAGACAGGTTTTACGGGAACAAAGAGATGCAAGCCGGTTGCTCTGCTCGTCTTTAAAAAACTTTTTAGACCAAAACTTAGGTTCCCGGACCAAATTTGACGTATCATATTTATCCCCCAAGGAAAACCTTAATGACCGGCAATAAAAATACTGCGAGAAAATATAGTACGGCTATCGTTATGATTATTAAAGCCGAGTATTTTACCAAAGCATATCCGGTCAAACTAATTTTTTTCTTATCAGGCTTCTCTTCTTTTTCCGGATAGACGATATAATCAACATGGTCACCGTGCTGCCTCTTTTTTACTCGTTTCTTTTTTTTATCATCGTTATTGTCCAT
>JAUUWJ010000033.1 GCA_030589175.1 Actinomycetes bacterium | reverse complement strand
ACTAATAACCAATAACCAGTTATGATTGAACTACTTTCTCCTGCGGGGAGCTTGGAAAAACTAGAATTCGCTATTTCCTATGGAGCTAATGCCGTGTATGTAGGCGGGGGTGAGTTCAGCTTACGTCACGGAACAACCGGTTTTTCATTGGGCGATATTGAGAAGGCTTCCCGAATCACCAAAAGAGCCGGAAAGAAATTATATGTAGCCCTAAACATCTTTGCTCATCAAGCTGATTTAAAAAAACTTGAGAAATTTATCAGCCGGCTTTGCGATATCAAACCCGATGCAATTATTATTGCCGATGCGGGAGTTTTTAGTATTGCCAAAAAAATGGATGCTGATGTTTCTCTTCACATAAGTACTCAGGCAAATGTAACTAACTTAGAATCGGCTAAATTTTGGGCTGATCTCGGGGCAAGTCGGGTAACATTAGCTCGCGAGCTCTGTTGTGAAGAAATCAAACAAATCAGCAAACAATTGCCGATTGAGACAGAAATATTCGTTCATGGCGCAATGTGTTTGAGCTATTCTGGCCGTTGCTTGTTAAGCGATTATCTGACAGGGAGAAGTGCTAATAAAGGAGATTGTGCTCAGAGTTGCCGCTGGAACTATGCTCTTATTGAGGAAGAAAGAGACAATCAAGCTTTACCTCTTTTTGAGGAGAACAATGCCAGCTTTATTATGAGTTCAAAAGATTTGTGCTTGGCAGAAGAAATGCCGAAAATTGTTAGCGCAGGAGTTTCTTCAATAAAAATCGAAGGTCGTATGAAAAGTGTCCATTATGTGGCTACGATAACTAAAACTTATAGGCAAATAGTAGATAAAATTCAAGAAGATGGGCCAAAATTTAAGTTTGAAAAAAGATGGCTTGATGAACTGGAAAAAATTAGCCATCGTCAGTACTTCAAGGGATTTTTTAGTGCGAACGGAGAGGGCAAGCAAATTACTTCGAAGGTATCATATATAAAGAGTGCTGAATTTGTTGGCGTTGTAATAAAAGAAAGCAATGAAGGTTGTTACGTCAAAGCAAAGAATAGAATGAAAGAAAATGAAGAGCTTGAAGTCTTTTCTCCTGACGGTAATAATAAAAAAACACTGGCCAAGTTTTATGACGAAGAGGGCTTGGCATTAAAAGAAGTCCATGCGAATGACATCGTTTTTTTTAAAGAGAAATGGCCGGTTAAAGCACTGATGAGAAGGAAGATAAAAAATGATCAAATGGCTAACGCCTGATGCTTATTACGATTCGATATATGCGATAAATATAGACGATTTGTCTAAACAAGGCATCGAAGGAATAATAATTGATCTTGATAATACCTTGATTCCGCGTGACAAAAAAGATACTCCATCACGTCTTATAGAATGGCTTGATAATATAGAAAAAAACGACTTAAGACTATGCGTTGTGTCCAACAACAAGCATTCGCGTGGGAAAGCGATATCTGAGAAAATAAATCGTCCGGTTGTTTCAATGGCCAGAAAACCGAGCCGCTCCGCATTTAAGAAAGCGTTGGATATCTTGAAGACACCGGAGGATAAAACGGTAGTCATTGGAGATCAAATATTTACCGACGTGATGGGTGGGAGAAGAATGGGTTTAAAAACAATTCTGGTCGTTCCCTTAAAAGGAAAAGACTTTTTTACAACCGCTCTCATACGACGGCTAGAATGGAGAATTCTAAGACGCTTAATAAAAGATAACCGTCTCCAAAAAAACAAAGGGCTGCAACTGCGATGAATATCGATAGCAATACCAAAGTCACCGGAATAATAGGTTATCCGTTAAAGAAGACGCTCTCACCTTTGATGCAAAATACTGCTTTTAATGCGCTGGATCTGAATTGGTCTTATATTCCTATGCCAGTGAAAAAAGAGAATTTAGGCGAAGCTATCAAGGGTCTTAAAGCTCTTGGCTTTAAAGGAATTAATGTCACGATGCCTCACAAAGAGGAAGTTATCAAGTATTTGAGTGAAGTATCTGATTACGCCAAAATTGCGGGAGCCGTTAATACAATACATTTCGAAGGCTCTAAAGCCATAGGTTACAACACTGACGGACGCGGCTTTTTACACGCACTTGAGCGTGATGGCGGTTTTTCACCGGAAGGAAAGAGCGCTTTAATACTGGGAGCGGGAGGAGCAGCCTGTTCAATTGCCATAATGCTCGCTATGAATAAAATCAAGGTATTGACCATAGTAAATAGAACCATCGAGAATGCAAAAAAACTAGCTAATAATATTAAAAGTAGATTTAATGATTTGGATATCAAAGCTTTAAGCTTTTCTGAAGATTTGCCGAAACTAATAGATAGCGCCGACTTAATAGTAAATTCGACGCCGGTAGGTTGGGAAGGAGGCTTAATAATCGAACCTGATTTGCTTCATAAGAAGCACCTTGTTATGGATCTGGTTTATATGCCAGAAGAAACCGAGTTGCTAAGAGAAGCAAAAGCGAGAGGGGCCAGAATTCTTCCCGGCAAGTTAATGTTGCTCTACCAGGGGGCTTCGTCTTTTGAGATTTGGACAAAAGCAGAAGCTCCAATAGAGCAAATGCGCGAGGCGTTGGATAAGAGTCTATCTGAGAGCTCCCGACGATAGCGAAAATTCGGTAGGTGGTTCGTCCGACAAGGCATGACGACGACGCGTAGCAGTAGCTACTCGGAGGAGTCGTAACTAAGTCGGCGGACGCCATACTGGGTTTGCAGCCGGAGTGGAGCATTTAGATAGACTCGAAGGAGCTATCTGTTAATGAAAAGAGTAAAGCGTCGTATCGGCCAGATACTAGTTGATGCTGGTTTAATAGATGAAAACAAGCTAAGAGAAGCTATTAACAAAGGTAAACCGCTAACTGAAGCTTTGGTCGAACTAGGATACCTCACCGAATCGCAAATTGCTTCCGCCCTCTCAAAGGAGATGCATATCCCTTACGTAGATCTGGCCAATTATGAAACAAATCAATCGGCAGCAATTTCAATAAGCGAAGATTTAGCTTTAAGGTACATAGTCTTACCCATTGACTACGAAGATAAAAAACTGGTCGTAGCCATGTTTGACCCTTCAAATATTTTTGCTATCGATGATTTAAGAATTATCACGGGATACGAGATAAAACCGGTAATCGCTACGGAGACCGATATTTTAAGTGCGATCTCTGAAGTTTATAAACTGGACGCACATGTAGATGATATGGTCGAAGACACGGAGGGGGAGGAACCAAAAGAAGAAACGGAAGAAGATATTAAAATAACTGACAAGAGTTCGCCGGTTGTTAAAATGATCGACTCGCTACTGATTGAAAGTGTTCACAAAAGAGCTGGCGATATTCATATTGAGCCTCAGGAAGATGAGATGAAGATTCGTTTTCGAATTGATGGCGTTCTCCATGACATAACAACAGTTCCCAAGAAAATGCAAGCGTCGATAATTTCTAGGCTAAAAATTATGGGAGGTATGGATATAGCAGAAAGACGCCTGCCTCAAGACGGCCGTTTCGGGCTAAAAATAGATAGAAAGAAAATAGATTTTCGGGCGGCAACACTTCCAACGGTATATGGCGAAAAACTGGTATTAAGGCTACTGGAAAAAGAAAGTATTATGATTGAGCTAGATAATCTGGGGCTTAATAAGAGTAATTCCAAGCTTATAAAGAAATCGCTTAAAAAACCTTACGGCGCAATTCTCGTTACAGGGCCAACAGGCTGCGGGAAAACAACTACGCTTTATGCTTCTTTGAACATCTTAAATGAAGTAGAGAAGAATTTAATAACAGTAGAGGACCCCGTTGAATATAGGGTGGACGGTATTAATCAAGTGCAAACAAATCCGATTGCCGGACTTACTTTTGCTGCCGGTTTGCGCTCTATTTTAAGGCATGATCCGGACATAGTTATGATCGGAGAGATACGTGATAAAGAAACGGCTAAGATTGCAATAGAATCAGCTTTAACCGGCCATCTGGTATTATCAACTCTTCATACGAATAGTGCTCCCGGGACTCTGATCCGTTTGATTGAAATGAATGTAGAACCGTTTCTGATTGCGTCAGCAGTAGATTGTATTATAACTCAACGTTTAGCTAGAAAGCTTTGCAAGAGTTGTGCCGAATCTTATAAGCCGTCGGAAAAAGCTCTAAAAGATGCCGGTTTTGATTTGAAAGGCAAGTTTAAGTTTTATAGAGCGGTTGGCTGTAAAAGGTGTGCTAATACAGGTTACAGAGGCAGGATAGGCCTATTTCAAGTTCTTCGCATGAATAGCGAACTAGAAAAGCTAACTGTAGCTGGGGAAACTGGTGAAAAATTAATAGAGGCAGCCAAGCGAAGTGGTATGAAAAGTTTACGGGAAGATGGTTTTTTGAAAGTAGCGGAAGGCATAACGGCAATTGAAGAGATTTTAAGAGTAACGGTGTGAAACAAGGACAAGGGGCTCGGGTCTAGGGTCTAGGATCTGGAGAAAAATAAAAAAACAATTAAAAGTTAAAAGATAACTAATTATCAATATGAACACGAATCACGAAATAAATACGAACTAGGATGTAAGGATTAAATAAAAAGATAGAGGAAAACGATGAGAAAAGAACAATTACTTGGTGAAATACTACTGCAAGAAAAATTGATTAAAGAGGAAGATCTGACTGCGGCATTGCGAGATCAAGAAAAGTCGGGAAGGCCGCTGGGCAGAATTCTTGTAGATATGGGTGCCCTGAAAGAAGAGCAACTCATGGCTATTTTAGCTGCTCAGGCTGGCGTTGAGTATGTAAATCTGGCTGATATAGATTTAGATCGCACCACAGTGGCGATGGTGTCTGAAAAGACCGCACGTAAATGGAACCTTATTCCAATACACATCGAAGATGACCATCTTGTTGTAGCGATGAGTAACCCGTCAAACATTATGGCCCTCGATGAACTGAAATTAAAGACCGGTTATAAAATAAAGCCCGTAGTTAGTTCATCTACGGATGTGGTCGATGCAATAAACCATCAATACGGTCTAAATTTGAGAGTGGAAGAGGACACGGAAGAAGGAGATGCTGAAAGTCTTAAAGTTAAGGAAATCATTGAAGACGCGCCAATCGTAAAGTTGGTAAATTTAATTATCGTACGGGCAGTAGAAGAAAAAGCTAGTGATATCCACATCGAGCCTCAGGAAAAAGATTTGAGGGTACGCTATAGAATAGATGGTGTTTTAAGGGAAACTATGCGATTGCCTAAAAGGCTTCAATCGGCGGTATTATCAAGATACAAAGTTATGGCTAATATGGATATTGCTGAAATCCGAAAACCGCAAGATGGGCATGCCAGCTTAAATATCCGTAAAAGAAACGTCGACTTTCGGGTGGCGACACTGCCAACAGTTTATGGGGAGAGAATTGTATTAAGAATTTTAGAAAAAGAAAGCATTTTACTCAAACTCGATGACCTGGGTTTTTCTAAAGGCGATCTGGAAAGATATAGATCTGTTTTTACAAAGCCTTACGGTACGATACTGGTAACGGGTCCCACGGGGTCGGGAAAGTCAACAACCCTTTACGCGACTTTAAATATTTTAAATAAGCCGGAGAAAAATATCGTGACAATTGAGGACCCGGTTGAGTATCGCTTAAAAGGGCTTAATCAAATCCAAATAAATATTAAAGCCGGGCTTACTTTTTCTAAAGGTTTACGTTCAATATTAAGGGCTTCTCCCGACATATTGATGGTCGGAGAGATTAGAGACGGTGAGACTGCCCAAATTGCAATTGAGGCTGCTTTAACCGGCCATTTAGTTATGTCTACCTTACATACAAATGATGCTCCCGGTGCTATAAGCCGTTTGATTGAAATGGGAGTAGAACCTTTCCTGGTGTCTTCATCGATTAACTGTGTGCAAGCTCAAAGATTAGCTCGGCGTTTATGCGAAGAATGCAAACAAGAGTATAGACCGGATAAAAAAGCTCTTGAGGAAATAGGTTTTCCGCTAAAAGACGGTAAGGTGCCGAAACTTTATAGGCCTAAAGGGTGCAAGAAGTGTGCAAGCACAGGTTATAAGGGACGAGTCGGCTTGTATGAGATTATGCTGATGAGTAAGGAAGTCAAGCGCTTAACTGTGGAGAGAGCTTCAGCCGAGGAAATAAATGAAGTGGCTCTTAAGGACGGCATGTCAACACTAAAACAAGACGGCTTTAAAAAAGTTTTGGCTGGAATGACTTCGATTGAAGAAGTGTTAAGGGTTGCTGCCTAATGAATACCTGGGTTCAAAATTGTATTTCGGACACCGGTTAATCTTATCATTTTCAATCATCTATAGGTTTACCGTGGTTTTAAGTGCTCCATCTATCGTTGGGGGAGAGGGCTGAGGTGAGGGGCAATAAGAAGCCGACTTGAATTTAATTGGCCACATTGGAGAATAATAAATTTATATTCCTGCAATTTTCCCCATTAAAGTAATTTTAACAATTTGTCGATACTGCAGAATGAAAAGGTTAGTTTACGAACTAATCGTAAAATCCTACTTTAAAGATAAAGGAGAATATCTGTGGAACGGATGCATAAATATCTTGAAGAAGTTCTTAGTCGCAAGGCAAGCGATCTTCATATAACTGCAGGAGTTGCGCCTACTATACGCTTGAATTCGCAATTACAGCCTATTAGTGATAAAAAACTTAAGCCTCAAGAAACAAAAGAGCTGATTTACAGTATCTTAAATGAGGAACAAAGAGAAAGATTTGAAAGAAATTTAGAGCTTGATTTAAGTTATGCACTTCCCGGAAAATCTCGTTTCAGGGTTAATGTGTATTTTCAAAGAGGAAGCGTAAGTGCTGCTTTTAGAGTAATTCCGGAGACTATTCTTACATTTACTGAACTTAACCTACCTTCTTTGCTCGAAGACTTAACAAAAAAACCGAGAGGAATGGTTATAGTGACCGGCTCCACTGGCTCCGGAAAGACTACGACGCTCTCAGCCATGATCGATTGTATCAATAAGCGTGAGAGTAAGCACATCATCACCATAGAAGATCCGATTGAATACCTTCACAAGCATAATAAATCGATTGTTAACCAAAGAGAAGTGGGGCAGGACACGAAATCTTTCGCCAATGCGCTTAAGTATGTATTGCGGGAAGACCCCGACGTTATTTTGCTTGGAGAGATGCGAGACGTTGAAACGATTGCAGCCGCGATAACCGCTGCAGAGA
>JAUUWJ010000022.1 GCA_030589175.1 Actinomycetes bacterium | reverse complement strand
TCTGAGGAATACCATGATCTGAGATGCCCGGAAAACCAAAATTTATTGCTCCGGCCGCTTGAGCATATTTCTCATCGGAAACTGGCCCAAAAGCAAGGACAAAAGCAAATATACGATTTTGGTTGTACTTTAAGTTACGAGCAAAATCTCCCGGTTGAACACCACCAAAAGCCATCGCCGCCCTGGCAGCAAAACCTAGTGGGAAAACTATCGATGTTACATCTTGACCGAAAGGCACAAGACGGGTATCCCAACCCATTTGAACACCCTTTTCCTTAAGATGATCAACCATAGTTTGACCATTGCTATCACAGTTCATGAAAACGTATAAGTTCTTTTCTTGCAGCTCTTGAGCAATTTTTACCGAAACTTTCGGATCCTCCGGCGCACCTACACAAGCTGCAAAACCGGGAGCGGAACCGTCAACAAACTCGATGCCGCGCTCGCGCATAATAACATCATTTGCCGCACCTAACCATAAACCTTCTCCGTTAGGATTAACTGTCATTGTATAAGGTATTTTATCTTGTATATATTTAAGAACCTCAATTACTTCGTCAGCAAAAAGCGCTGCCATTCCGGCATCCAGTGCATGACCTAAATATGGAAGCCACATTTTTTCATCAGGGATAGGAGGTAAAAGTGATTTAGATTTTTCAACAACATTTTTTAGCTCGCCGACTTTCTCTACTTTAATGCCGGTCATACCGTAAGTTACCGGCAAGAAGTATCCGGTGTTAGGAAATTCTACTTTCTTATCCGGGCCGTGTTTCTCAAGTGCCTTTTTCAGGCTTTCTTCAGCCTGGTTTACTATTTTGTGAGCGCCTCTAATGGCAGCTGATGCAATAATTTTCGACATAACTAAACCTCCAGCTCCCTGCGCATTGCCATATCGTAAAGCACTCGTTCTTTTTCTTTATCTATACCTAAAGCTTTGCGTTTTTTCTTAATATGATCGATCATCTTGGCAGCAATATCTTTTGATGTCAGCGCTACATCCCACTTACCGCCGGTAAGTTTCTCCACTTCTTGAAACAAGAATTTTTCAAGATTCGGGCTTCCTTGGATTTGAATTTCCGGGCTGAAAACAGTGTACACGCCGCTGGCTACAAAGTACTGGCCGATGGCTATAGCTTTTTCACTCATCCACTCGGGGCAAGCACCAGCTGCCGGCACATCACTAATATCTTCGCCAAGGCCGCCTTCTTTAACAATAGAAGCTGCTTCGATTAAGATCCTGCTGTTATCAACGCACGCTCCGGTATGAAGGACGGGCGGAATACCAACAGCCTCACATACTTCCTTAAGCCCCGGACCTGCATACTTAGATGCAGCTTCCGGAGTAAGTAAACCATGTTTCGCACAAGCAATCGCACTACAGCCGCTTTGAATTACTAACACGTCATTGCCGATTAACTCTTTTACTAGTTCAACATGCATCTCATCCGGATTTTCGACCGGTAAATTACAACCTACGACTCCGGCCACTCCCTGAATGCGGCCGTTCATAATATTATCATTAAGCGGACGATACGAACTTCTAAAACTGCCGCCTAACATATAATTTATTGCTTCATGGCTAAAACCGGCCACTAAATCAGTCGAATCTTTAGGAATATTTACATCTTTGCGGTTCGAATAATTATTGATTGCTTTTTCAACAATCTGGCGAGCAATGTCTTTGGCCTTGTGCTCATCAAAAGGTATGTGAGTCGCTCCTCTAATTTCAGCTTGAGGCGCAGTTGTAATAACTTCGGTGTGAAAACACTTGGCAACATCAGGCAGAGAGTTCATAACACACTGAACATCTACGACCATCGCATCAACGGCTCCGGTTGTTATTGCCAGCTCTTGCTGCTGAAAATGGCCGGCGATCGGGACTCCCCGTCTCATTAGAATTTCGTTTGCCGTACAACATATTCCGGCTAAGTTTATTCCCTTAGCCCCTTTCTTCTTGGCTTTTTCAATCATATCCTTTTCTTCGGATATGGTAGCGACCATATCACTTAACAACGGATTATGGCCGTGAACAACGATATTAACCTGGTCGTCTTTGAGCACGCCTAAATTCACTTTTGATTTTAAAGGTTTTGGCGTGCCGAATAGGATATCTTGGATGTCAGTTGCCAACATTGAACTGCCCCAACCATTTGCCAGAGATGTTCTCATACTGCTTAAAATTAAGCTCTCCATATCTTGATCAACACCGATTGTCGTCCGGTGAATCAGTTCTACTATTTCTCTGTCGATTCCGCGCGGGATAATGCCTAGCTTCTTCCAAATTTCCTGACGCTTTTTAGGAGCTCTTTTAATAAAAGCCAGTTCGCCTTCTTGTTGAGTAAACTGAGTAAGAGCCGCTTGAGCTACTTCTTCAGCCAATTTATTTGTTTCCTTGCCTCTGGTCTCGATACCAAAATCTGTCGCGACCTTGGCTAATTTTTTCTCGTCCTTGACTTCGTAATCTTTGGCTTCACCGCGGGCAGCGTGTAGAAGGGTTAAGGCAACTTCTCTGCTGTGATCAGAGTGTGCCGCCGTCCCGGCAGCAACCATGCGAGCAAAATTTCTGGCAGCAATAGTATCGCCAGTTGCTCCACAAATGCCGGTAGGATTCTTGGGAGTTATCCGACAGGGTCCCATATTGCAATGCTTGCAACACATTCCCTGAGCACCGATAGGACAAGCTTTCATCTGCTCACGTCTTTTATAAGCAGTACTTATTCCTTTCTCTTCTGCTTTTTTAGCTAAATCCTGTGATGTTTTATCAATCGAACCTTCAGCCATTTCTTATCACCTAATTATTTTTTATTATTAAAATATTTATATCAATAAACTGCAAATATTCACAAGATATAAATTTAGCAATAAAGCGCAAATTTAGTCAATACCTTCTGTAAACTCGTGGTTACAAACTAATTTTCAAATTATTAATAGCTACCGTAAAATTTCCACTTTCTTAACATTATTATTCATTTAGCAAGCATAAAAACAACTAACAAATCCTAATTACTGCTTGACAATTAAACACTAATATATTAGTGTTTAACTATTATAACCTGGTTAATAACATTTTTCAAGTAATGGAAACGAAGCAATTTACAAAAGCTTGCAAATTATTAGCTCATCCCAAGCGCAGCCTGATATTCACTTATGTGCTTGAGGATGGCCCAATTAAAGTTCAAGACGTCGCTAAGAAATTTGATATCCATCCAAATATGGCTAGAAACCACCTTAATATTCTCGAAGAGTTAAATCTTCTTAAAAGCAAATATAGTAAACAAAAAGTAGGGGCTCCTTCAAAAACTTATTCCGCCGTTGCCCAGTTTATTTGCTTGAACTTTCCCCGCTGTCCGTTATCTGAGTTTGTGAGGCCCTCGAGCCTTACAAATTTACTTTAAATATCCCTCAATCATCTGTCTGATTATCTTAATAGCTTCAGGATGACGCATAACAAGGAGATCGGCTCCCGCCAACATTAAGGTATTGGCTGTTATAGTTTCCCATATAACGGTCCTTGTTTTTAAGTCCCCCCAGGCAGGCTCTTCTTCAGCACTTACTTTCGATTCTTTTCTCCGCCAAACCTCAAATCCCAAATTAGCTATCATCGGCATACTGGTCATTTCATCATTTTGCTGTAAAGCGGCCAGGCGTAGTCGCTCCATTATCGTATAAGTGTATTCAAGTCCATAACCAAGAGCACCGGTTGTCGGATCGATGATGATATTTCCGGCATCCATACCTAGCTGAGTAATCAAGATATTTAATTGCTTGGCAATATTTATGTCAATTGGCGAAAGAGCGATAACTTTGTGGTTATAACCCATGGCTGCTGCTGCAACCGCCTTATAGTTCTCTTCCTGAGCAGGGCCTAAAGCAATATTTTTTCCGTGAGCCGCTTCGGCAACTTTCTTGAGTACTTCCTCGTCTTTTTTAACATTTCCCGAGCCATAAACTATCAACGGAATATCAATAGCTTCAACTACTTTTTTTACTGTCTCAGCTGCTTCATCAGGTCCGGCATCGCTGCCATTCGGATCAGTGCTCCTAAGTTGGAGGGCAATAAGATCGGCCTTGTATTCGTCTTGGTTCTTTTTTGCCCATGCCGCCGGATCATTGACAACGTCTTTGAAAGGCTCTTTGGCATTTTCCGACCAATCGCCTACGTCATCATAAACCTCTATGGCAATTTTCGGAGGTTCACCGGTCTCCCCTTCAAACTTATGAAACGGCAGCACTTGCGCACCGCCAATATTAACCGCTTTATCTCCTTCTCCTAAAGTTACTGCTCTAATCTTCCCGCTGTAAGTTTCTTTAAGTATCTCTACAGACATCTAAACTAATCCCTCCAATAAAAATTTATCTCTACTTAATTCTTTACACTAACTTTTGATTGTCGATTGGAATGCCGCTTAGCCGATTCAACCGTGTTGACTAAAAGCATGGCTCTCGTCATAGGACCAACGCCACCGTGAACAGGCGTAATCCAGCTTGCCTTATCCTTAACTGCTTCAAAATCAACGTCGCCTACCAGGCCGTCTTCAGTCCGGTTAACACCGACATCAATTACTACTGCTCCTTCTTTTACCATATCAGCCGTTACGAATTTAGGCTTTCCGATTGCCGCGATAAGAATATCGGCTTTGCTTGCTTTTGCCGCTAAATCCTTTGTTGCGGAGTGAGTAACGGTTACCGTTGCGTTAGCTCCTTTTTTTCTTTGCATAAGAATGAGAGCCATCGGTTTTCCTACAATATTACTGCGGCCGATTATTACAACATCAGCCCCGTCAGTTTCAATATTATATCTCTTTAATAGTTGAAAAACTCCGTGAGGCGTACAAGGCAAAAATGTTTCAAGTCCGATTACCAGTTTACCGACATTAATAGGATGAAAACCGTCAACGTCTTTTGCCGGGTCAATAGCTTCTAGAATTTTGTTTTCATCAATGTGTTTTGGTAGAGGTAATTGAACCAAAATGCCGTGAATCTTGTCGTTATTGTTTAATTCCTCTACCAAAGAAAGAAGCCTTTCCTCAGTTATATTTTCATCTAGATCATGACGCTCCGAATAGAATTGAACCGCCTTAGAATCCTTCTCTTTCATGTTGACATAAACTTTAGAAGCGGGATTTTCACCGACCAAAACGGTTGCCAGTCCGGGAGTGATTCCCTCTTTTTTTAACTTCTCGGATTCAGCTAAGACTTCGCTGCGAATATCGGAAGCAATTTTTTCACCATCTATTATTTGCACCATTTGGTCCTCCTTGATTAATTCAAATCCTAAATCCTAATATCTAAATCCTAAACAAATTCTAAATCCTAATTTTCAAATATCCAAACAAATTATTTGTTTTGAATTTTGTTATTTTATATTCGATATTGTTTAGAGTTTAGAATTTAGTGCTTAGAATTTCCTTTGTCATTTTTTAGTGTCCGGTTCTCTATTTTACCCATAAGTTCACTTACTGCACAAGCAGCCTTTGCAGAGCTATCTAAGCCTAAAATAGACTTTTCGTTCAAATCATAATCAAGAACTTGTTCATCATATGGAATAGTTGCAAATATTTCTAATCCGCTCTCATTTGCCTTCTTTTCCAAAGCTTTCGGTACATCACCGCTTGGCAGTCTGCTGATAACCAAATACATCTTAGAGACTTTAAGTTTTAGTTCTTCGGCTAATTCTTTTACTTTTATCGCCGTCGTAATTCCTTTGACCGAAGCATCGCTAACAAGAAGCAACACATCGACATTATCAGTTGTATGACGGCTTAAGTGCTCAAGGCCGGCCTGGTTGTCAATTACTATATAAGGATAGTTACCCTCCAGCCGGTCCAAATATTTGCGAAGGAGATTATTTACATAGCAATAACAACCCGAACCTTCGCTGCGTCCCATCACCGCAAGGTCAAAACCTTCTTGCTCAATGAGGACATCCTCCAAGCGCATCTCCACAAAAGTATTTTTGTCCATGCTCAGTGGTACTTTGCCCTTAGTACCTTGAACTTCTTCTCGGATAGTACCGATAGTCTTTACATCTTTTATGCCCAGTAAATCAGCAAAGTTAGCGTCGGCATCAGCGTCAACAGCCAAGACCGGCTTATTGCCGCTCTCAAGTAAATGGCGGACTATCAGTGCCGCAAGTGTAGTTTTACCCGTGCCGCCTTTACCGGCGACTGCAATTTTGAAAGACATTTGAAGATAACTAGCCACTAGAGATTAGGAAATAAAAATCCTTACCTAGTCTCTAATTTCTAACCTTTAACCTCCTCCCTCCATTAGCTTTTTCACTGTAGGAAACAGTTTAACATCGGTATGAGGCAGAAATAAAGCAGCCATATATCTATCCATAAATGTAGGATCCACTGAAAGTTCTATGTATGTCATTCGCCTGGCAATATCATTTAGTTCTTTGTGAGCTTTGGCCGATATTGCAGCGAGCCTTGCTCCAAGCAAGGACCCGTTTCCCAAGAACTTGACTTTGCTTCCATCAGTTTCAGGAAAAAGTCCGATAAGCATTGCTTTATCAAGCTCAAGATAATTACCGAACCCGCCGGCAATATAAGCTTGCTCGACATCATCTATTGTAATGCCGGCATTGTCCAAAAGAGTTGTAATTCCGGCGTAAACAGCCGCTTTTGCCCGAATTAAATTATCAATATCGACTTCTGTTATAACAATATCGCGGTCAATTTTCGCATCTTCTTTGTTTACCAATACATACTCCGCACCGGATTTTCCTTTTCGCGTCCTTTTTGTTTCTAAGTTCAGGTTGATCTTGCCGCGCGGATTTATTACCTTTGCCAAGAAAAGCTCAGCCAGAGCCGTTATCAAACCGGAGCCGCATATTCCTATCGGTTTGGCCTGGCCGATTGTGAGAATCATCGGTTCGTGATCCTCCCAATTTAAGCGGACTTGCTCAATTGCTCCTAAAGTCGCCCGGCAGCCATGCTGGATAGTACCGCCTTCAAAAGCCGGTCCCGCCGAGCAAGAACAAGCCATCAGCCATTCCTTATTTCCCAGAACGATCTCACCGTTAGTCCCGACATCTAAATAGAGAGTAAGTTTGTCGCTTTTATACATACCGCTGGCCAAAACACCGGCTGTAACATCCCCACCGACGTAACTTGCCCGTCCGGGCAAGACAAAGGTACGGCTGCTCTTTGGAGACTTTAAACCCACTTTGCTCGTCTTTATAGCCGGCCAGTGAGTGACAGTCGGAATGTAAGGTTCTTGCCGGATATTTTTGGGACTTATTCCCAGAAACAAGTGAGCCATCGTCGTATTTCCGGCAGCAGTTATAATGGAAACTTCTTCAATCTTACGGCCGGATTTTTCCAGTGCTTCTTTAGCCAGTTTGTTAAAGTCGCCAATCACCGCTTTTTGTAATTTCTTCAAGCCGTTCTCTTTAACGGAAAAAACAATGCGAGTGATAACGTCTTCGCCAAAACTTATTTGAGGATTATAATCACTTGCTTTACCAAGAATATCGCCGCTGATTAAATCTATAACTTCGGCATATAAAGTCGTTGTTCCGATATCAAACGCTAAAGCTAGGTTGCTTTTGGTTGTATCTGAGGAGTCAATTCGCACAATCGTATGATTATTATCGAGCGTCATAATAGATACAGTGATTTTGAAATCACCTTCGCGAAGTTTCTCGGCCAAATCGACTAAGATATCATAATCGATCGAGAGGTCTTCATAGCCCTTCTTTTTTAAGGTTTGCTCAAGACGGCTTAAATCATCGGTGTTGTTACTAAGACTTGGTTTTTCCACTTCAACATAAACTTTCTGAATAAGGGGGTCTACTTTAAAATCCACCAGAGCGTGTATGTCCTCAGTGCTAAGCATCACTCCAAAAGCGGCTGCTTCCCTTAGACGGTCAAGGACCGCTCGTTCCCCGCGGCGCGCCTCAACCGGAATCCTTAATTCGGCATCAGATTTTACTTTGCATAAGCAAGCTAAGCGATAACCTTTCTTTTTTTCTTCATCGGTGAGCAATTCAGTATCTGTTGTTTCTAGCTCGCCTTTTTCCAGAACAACTCTACACTTACCGCACGTTCCGACTCCGCCGCAGGTAGCCGAGATATGAACCTCGCCTTGCATGGCAGCACGAAGCAGATTTTCATCTTTGCTTACATCAACTGTTACATTATCAGGTAAAAAGTTAACTTTTGGCATTATCCTTTATGCATAGTTCGTTTCGATGGTTGTCATTTGAAATCAATGATACAGGAGAGTTATTAAAACTTACAAATAAAGTACAAGCCCTAGAAGATAATATGTACTAAAATTTATATCTTCTTTTAAGCGCAGAACGGATAGATATTGGTTAGATAGTTTTTGGTATTCTTCCAAATAGCCCATTTTTTGATATACAAATTAGGTAATTATTGGTTCTGCACTATTAATAACTCTTAATAGCTCTTTCTCAATATCAAGCTTCTTAGCCCAATGCTGCATATAGCTATTATCAAGCTTTTCGAATTGAACCTCATAAACTCTGAGAGCATCTGTAAACTGTTTTTCGCTGCCATTTGACTTTTTGGCCCACTTAAGTTT
>JAUUWJ010000153.1 GCA_030589175.1 Actinomycetes bacterium | reverse complement strand
CCCTGCAATATGTCTTTACTGCGACTAAAATTAGAATCAGTGTGTCGAATGTACCTTTTCGGCTGTTTCCAGACTAATTTTGCCAAATAATATAGAGATTGAACTGAAGGTTTTGTCGGCTCAACAATAAATACTTCTTCTTCCAGGCCAAATGTATGTTTCATAAATGCATTCTATATCAGATATAGAATAAGCTCAATTTCTGCTTTTTTTAGCATCAACAGAGATTGTCTTCGTGTAATCTTTGTATACAGAGCATTTATCACAATTTTCGTCAGACAAACACATACAGCCGTCTTTTATTTTCCAGCAACTGACCCGTTCTGCATAAGCCTTGCAGTTAAGGTAGAAACTCGCTGGGCATCCCTTTATTTCCCAACAGTTTTTTGTTGTCAAAAGTTTCTCTTTCATAAACTACTATAAACTTAGTATTTATAATACAAGTGTTTGATTTCTTGTCAAGGGTAAATAACATCGTCAATATATAGCCTGTTAATAGAAGTAAAGTTTGCATATAATAATCTACTGGAGAATAACATTATGAAAAAACCAGATTTAGAATTTTACAAAAAACGCCGTGAAGAGAGAACTAAACAAAGACAATTAAGCCAAAGAAGGCAACTTATCTTAGTTGCAACAATTATTCTATTTGGGCTAACTTTAATCGCTGCTCTGATTTCTAAGACGTCAGTTGCCAAAATAAGAAGTACAATTGCTAAAAAGAATAATGGCGCTTCGGAGAAAAAAATTGTTTTTGCCAAATCTGGCAGCCTAATGCTGTATTTACCAATAGCTCGAGAATCATTGACTACAATAGGTTATCATGAAGCCTTCAATCCGCGCTCTTTCAGCCTTAACCCTATTGGAAAAGAGATCAATGCAAAGAGAATGAGCAAAAATTCGGTTCTAAAACTTAAGTCCGAAAGTAAAGAGCTCATTTACTCTTTCATGTGGCGGGGAGCAAGAAGCGGCCCAATAAACAGTTCCGTAGATATTGGAGCGAAAGCTGGAACTCTTACATATTCACCGGTTTCCGGCAAAGTCGATCGCATAAGAAAGTATAAACTTTATGGTCGTTATCCAGACAATGAGGTTCACATACGCCCGGAAGGATATAGCGACAGACACATTGTAATTATCCACATAAACGACATTAAGGTAAGAACAGGCGATAAAGTCGTATCCGGCCTCACACCTATCGGCCGCATAAGACAGCTTTCTATGTTTTTCAAACAGCAGCTCTCAGATTATTCGAAAGAAGCCGGAGATCATTCTCATTATCAAATAAATAAAATAATAAAAAACGGAAAATGTTTTATTGAACCTTAATGACTAAATCGTGGTTTGTAACTTGTATTTCGCAATTCGTGAAAAACAAAGCATTTTTGAATAACCCACGACCTACGAACTACGAACACCGGGCTACAAATTAATTATTCTCTATCCTAAAGCTTTTCTTAAACTCGCAAGTTTCAATATTAATTCTCTCACTAATTCATTTTCCAGCTCTTCTTCGCCTATGACAATGTTACCCTCTACCAACTGTTTGAGCATTGGTTTTAAGGTTTCCATAACTGTCATATATAGGGAATTATCTCTTTTGAAATTTAGGTTAAAAAAATCACTTAAGCACTCTTTATCTTCTCGAACTTTTTTCATAAATGAAGACTTGAAAAAGCTTGCACCGATTTCTAGATTAGTAAATGGTATGACAAAATCGATGTCAGCTTTGAGACTGGGGTAAAAAGTATTTAGCAGCTCGACGCCAGCTTCCCCTTGGCTCTCTTTGATTTCCCTTAATGAACGACCGATGCCTATTAACTCAGGCGGTATCCCTACCGTGTAAAGAGCTGCCGTAAAAGATATGGCCCTGGGCAAATCGGCTTTTTTCCATTTTATTTTTTCGAGTTCTTTCGAAATATTTTTATCATCTATCATTTCGGCAAGTGTTTTTGCTTGTGGCAGTTGACGAGCGTATCCGACTTCGCTTTTCCGGGCAAGGCGATCTCTTTGTTCTGGTATCAAATCGGTAATCTTTACTATAGTCGGAATTTCGGAACTTATGGTACTTAGGTAATTTTTCGCAAAAATACCAAGGCAATTTATTAGAATACGCCTTTGAGAATCAGATATCTTTAACTGTTTACTAGCACTCTTCTTTTTCAGTAACGAAGCTAATTTTATTGTTTTAGATCGGCCGTGATCATAGCGCATCGCCGATTGAACAGTATAAGTCTCGACCGATTTATATTGTTTTAAGAAATTTGACGCGTTTTCCAAGCTTAGGTGACCTCTAAACGGAAGCGTCCCTCCTCCTAAAATCGGAGCAACATTAATTCCCTCTTTACTTAAATCTTCTAAGTCCGATAAAGCAATTATGATTGATAATACGGCTGCCCCTAATCCGTAAGTTAGGGCAAGATCGCTACGACCTAACATGATGCGCATTTTTTCTAACTCTAAGCCCATCCTCTTTAAGCCGCTCCTATATTCAGAGAGCATTTGTCTTAACAAAAGGACAGCTGGCAAACTTTCCACTAAGGGAATTGGCCGGATTTGAACTGGATCAGGGTTCATCCCGAATTCTTTGTGGGCTAGCTCTATCACATCAATAATCCTCTTTTGTAAACTGACAAGTTCGTCTCCTTTTAAAGTCATTGGGAGAACTATTTCTTTGATTGCAGGGCTTTGATTTTCTTTCAACGCTTTATAGTTAGACTCTACAATACTCATCAAAGCCATAAGTTGCCGGAATACTCCTTCTTCTCTGCCACTCGGAATCCTGGGGGTTACCATGACCTTGTCTCCTACCTTTATGCCCTTCTCAAGCAATCCAAGCACTACTTGCGCCGTCTGTTGATAGGGAGTCATTTTGCCTTCGAAATCAATCATTACTTCGTCTAGCCCTAAGCCTTTAGGCTGATCTGATAAGGCATCAATAGCTTCTTTAGGTTCTTTTTGGATCGGGATATATTTTGACGCAGCATCAGGATGCTGCGTCATCATTGTTCTAGGTATCATTTGGTGTTTTTATCATTGGTTTTAGTCTTTCTTTATCAAATATAAACCAACAACAAAAAACCAACAACTAAATTAGTTCTTAGCTTAAGAGCTTTGCTACTTGAAAATCTCACTCTTCGTATATAATTGAG
>JAUUWJ010000208.1 GCA_030589175.1 Actinomycetes bacterium | reverse complement strand
TTCTGGTCTTACCATTAATATTCACTCCGTTCATAATTCATAGTTATCAGTTATTGGTAAACCCTAATACCTAACTCTGGCCTCTGTCTTCAAATCTCTATACTAAAAAAGCCCCACTACCGAGGCTAATTACAAATTAATAATTAAGAGTTAATATTATTAATTACTTTTACTTACCTCAGTAGCTTTTTATATCTTACTCTCACAGTAAGCCGCTACAGTCTTTGGCTATTTAATTTAAATCAGGTTCAAGACCGTTCGAAACTAGATGCTAGACCTATTTATTACAGGTGTCAAGCATCTTCTTTCTTAGTTTCTTTCTTTGCTTTATCTTCTTTATTTTCTTTAGTTTGTTCTTTTTTCTTTCCAGTTTGTTCTTTTTCTTGTTCTTTTTTTCGTTTTTCCGGTGTCAAGAGTCCAGCGTCCGGTGTCTGCCTTTTTGTTTGTTCTTTCTTTTCCTTTTCTTTTTTCTTCCCTTTTTCTTCTAAAAGTTTTAACGTATCGATTTTAACGGGCGGACCCATAGTTGCACTAATGCTGATGCTTCTAAAATAACGGCCCTTTACTGAAGCCGGTTTTGCTCTTTGAATTTCATCTACTAATGCCAAGTAATTCTCTAAGAGCTTTTTTTGATCAAAACTGGCTTTACCGATTATCGAATGTATAATGCCGTACTTATCTATTCTATATTCAGTCTTTCCCTTTTTTAAGTCTTTGACCGCTTTTCCGACATCCATGGTCACGGTTCCCGCTTTAGGGTTTGGCATAAGCCCGCGTGGTCCTAAAACTTTTCCTATCTTTCCAACATCAGCCATCATATCCGGAGTAGCTACCGCTTTATCGAAATCAAGTTGCCCTTTTTGAATTTTCTCAATGAGATCTTCGGCTCCGATAATATCTGCTCCCGCGTCTTTTGCCTCTTTAGCTTTCTCGCCTTTTGTAAACACCGCTACTTTTAAACTCTTGCCGGTTCCATGAGGTAAATTAACGCTCCCGCGAACTTGTTGCTCAGCATTTGTCGAGTCTACGCCAAGTCTAAGGTGGATTTCTATTGTCTCATCAAACTTTGCTTTTGCCGAACTCTTAACTAATCCTATAGCTTCGTCTGGCAAGTATTGCCTTTCAGGCTCTATCGTTTTAGCAGATTCTTGATAATTTTTTCCGGCCATTAACCTTCTACCTCAACACCCATACTGCGAGCCGTTCCTTCAATTATTTTCATTGCTCCTTCTACATCATTAGCGCTTAGATCTTTCATCTTTGTTTCGGCAATTTTCTTAACTTGTTCTTTTGTTACTTTGCCGACTTTTTCTCGATTGGGAACTCCGCTTCCTTTCTCAATGCCGGCTGCTTGCCTAAGAAGAAATGATGCCGGAGGTGTTTTAGTAACAAAAGTGAAACTCCTGTCTTTAAATACAGTGATTTCAACCGGGATAACTTGACCCATGCTTTCCTTTGTTTTCTCGTTAAAGGCTTTGGTAAAGTCCATGATGTTTACGCCATGCTGTCCTAAAGCAGGACCGACAGGCGGAGCCGGACTAGCTTGCCCTCCCATAATCTGTAGTTTTATTATGCTTAATACTTTTTTAGCCATAAAAACTCACTTTGTTCGTTAGTGGTTGGTGATTGGTTGTTGGTTGTTGGTGTTAGAAAGCCTTTCTATCCAATAACTAATCACTAATAACCAATAACTAATTTACAATTTTGCTACCTGTTCAAAAGTTAGCTCAACTGGTGTTTCTCTTCCAAAAATCGACACCAAGACCTTCAGCTTATTCTGATCAACATTTATTTCGGCAATAGTGCCGGTGAAATCGGCCAAGGGGCCGTCTGTTACACGAACACTTTGACCTTCCTCAAACTCAGTTTTTGGTTTCGGTTTCTCGTAAGCCTTCCTCTCGATTATTTTCTTCACTTCGTCACTGGAGAGAGGGGTAGGCTTGGCATTAGAGCCGACAAAGCCGGTAACTCCCGGCGTATTTCTTACAACATACCAAGAATCATCATCCAAATCTATTTGCACTAAAACATAACCCGGAAAAACCCGCTTCTGTGTTATGTGTTTTTTACCACCGCGAATTTCCACTACGTCTTCCGTAGAAATTACGACTTGGAAAATTTTATCCTGCATCCCGGTAGCCTGAATTCGGTTTTCCAAATTGGTTTTAACTTTATTTTCATATCCTGAATATGTATGTATTACATACCAACGTTTCATATTTTTACCTCGTTGTTAATTGCAACAAAAACTGAAAGAAAGCATCAAGAGCTCCTGTATAAGCGCCAAAAATAAAAACGGCAATCACTATTATTATTGTTGAAACTAC
>JAUUWJ010000002.1 GCA_030589175.1 Actinomycetes bacterium | reverse complement strand
GTGGTTTATTGGGAACTGTAGATAATCGCATAGGAGAGAAATCGTTTCCGGTAAGCCATACAACCCCAGAGTCGGTAGATTTACAAAAAATCTTTTCTACTATGAAGAAAGAAAAGGTAGATTCAGCCGTTATGGAAGTATCTTCGCACGCATGTCTGCTCCACAGAGTAGACAATTGTCATTTCGACCAGGTTGTTTTTACTAATTTAACCCAAGATCACCTGGATTTTCATAAAGATATAGAAAGCTATTTTGCCGCAAAGAAATCACTGTTTGATTTAAATGAAGCAGCGGTTCAAATTATAAATATTGATGATAAGTACGGAAGGGTTCTTCTTAATAACAATAAGAAAACTTTGACTTATGGGTTTATGAAAGAAGCTGATTTTAGGGCAAGCAATGTAAGACTAAGCAACTACGGCAGTCAATTCATCGTAAATTTTTTAGGAAGGGAATTTAATTTTGAAATTATGCTTGGTGGATTGTTTAATGTTTACAATGCTCTAGCTGCGATAGCTTCAAGTATAAATATGGAAATTGAGCCTGAAATAATCCAAAATGGGCTATATAATTTAAAAAACGTACCGGGAAGATTTGAGATAATACGTTCAAATGCAGCTTTCAAAGTTGTCATTGATTACGCTCATACTCCGGATGGACTTAAGAATTTACTTGAATCAGCTAGAAAAATTACCTCTGGAAAGCTAATAACAGTTTTTGGTTGCGGAGGAGAAAGAGATAAGACCAAAAGACCTTTGATGGGAAAAATTGCTTCTGAGTTATCGGATAAAGTGATAGTAACGTCGGACAATCCTCGCGGTGAGGATTCTCAGATTATTATTGATCAAATAACAGGCGGAGCCCAAGATTCATTTGTATCAAAAGTCGACAGGAAAGAAGCAATAAAGGTAGCTTTAGCTATGGCAGAACCAAAAGACACGGTGATAATTGCCGGAAAAGGCCATGAGGATACGCAAGAGATAAATGGCGAAAATATACCTTTTGATGACAGTAAAATTGTAAAGGGTTTATTACAATAGCAATGATTGAATTAAATGTTTCTGAACTAATAAAGGCAACAGGCGGCCAGTTGATGTTGGGCTCTAATGAAAACGTGATTAAAGGGATTAGTACCGACAGTCGTACTATTAATAAAGACGAACTATTTATTGCTTTAAGGGGCGAAAATTATAGCGGTGAGTCTTATGTTGAAGAAGCTCTAAACAAAGGAGCTTGCGGCTATATCAGTCAAAAAGAGCGTCGGGGACTGTCACCCGTCCAATCAAATGGGGACTGTCTCCAAAAGATTGCAATAAAGGTTGAGGACACCCTAAAAGCTTTGCAAGACATAGCTCGCTATGTTCTAAAGAAAGTCGACACCAAAGTTATTGCTATTACGGGAAGTACCGGTAAAACTAGTGTTAAGGACATGCTTGCTTCTATTCTCTCACTTCAGTACCGGGTTGTAGCTTCTCGTGAAAATTATAATAACGAGGTAGGTCTGCCGCTTACTTTACTTGAATTGGAATCAACTACGGAAGTGGTTATTCTAGAAATGGCTATGCGCGGAGTCGGTCAAATTAGTGAATTATGTTCAATTGCGACTCCTGATTTCGCGGTGATTACAAATACAGGGAAGTCTCATATAGGGCTTTTGAAAAATTCAGAAAGTATAATTAAAGCAAAAGCTGAGATTATAGTCGGGCTAAAGGAAAACGGTATTTTATTTTTGAATGGCGATGACAAAGCAACCGAAGAATTTACCTCTCTCTATAAAAGCGTTGTTCTTTTTGGAAACGATGAAAGCTTTAACTTAAGTTTTAGTGATGTTGAATTTGATGATCTGGCAAGGCCTTCGTTCAATCTCCATCATAAAAATAACCAATTGAGAGTAAAGCTCCCGGTTGCAGGAATTCACCAGGCACTAAATGCAAGTTGCGCCGCTTCGGTGGCTCTCGAGCTTGGGATATCTTTAGACGACGTTAAAGAGGGTCTTCAAAAAGCTAAACTAAGTACCAATAGGATGGAAATAAATAAAGTTAACGGCTTATTTGTAATAAACGACTCGTACAATGCCTCGCCGGCTTCAATGGCCGCAGCGCTAGATGTTTTGAAGGGCATAAAAGCAAAGCGCAAGATAGCTGTTTTAGGGGATATGCTAGAGCTCGGAGACCTTGCAACTCAAGAGCATGAAAAAATTGGCCAGAGAGTCGTTAAGGCGAAAATCGATGAATTGCTGACAGTGGGACCGTTAGCTAAAAACATAGCCGAGGCAGCGATAGAGGCTGGCATGGAAGAAAGCGATGTAAAAAGTTTTAAAGATGCCTCTGAACTTAAAAACGAAATAATTAGCTACCTTAAGGACGGAGATGCTATACTAATAAAGGCGTCAAGAGCACTTAAACTAGATGAAATAGTAAATTATTTGCAGAAAAAGAGGTAGCATGCTTAGTTTATATCCAACTTATCAAGTATTAGCAACTGCTTTTTTTGCAATTCTCTTAACCGGCTTGCTTACCCCTATTTGGATTCGTTTTCAGCGCTCAAAGAATGTAGGGCAAGTCATCAGAACGGACGGACCGACCGAACACTTACAAAAAGAGGGAACACCGACAATGGGTGGTTTGTTAATAATCTTTGCCGTAATTGTAATTTATTTTCTAATGGTAGGAAGGGAAGGGTATACTTCAAAAAGCATTTTGGCCCTGGGCATGGTATTAGCAACCGGGGTGATAGGTTTTATTGACGACATCAGAAAAGTTGGTAATGAACGTTCATTGGGCTTAAGTGCTAGGTATAAGCTTACATGGTTATTAGGCGTAGCATTATTCTTTGGCTATTTTTTTATTACTAGCGACATTTCAACTGCAGTAAAGATACCTTTAACTCAAATTGAACTGGAACTGAACTGGCTTTACCTTCCTTTTATATTTTTGATTATTGCCGGTACGACAAACTCGGTTAATCTAACCGACGGTTTAGACGGTTTGGCTGCTGGTACTGCAACTATTGTTATGATGGCCTTTGCCGGTATTGCATTTCGGCAGGGAAATCTGGGCTTAGCGATTTTTGCAGCGGCTGTTGCCGGTAGCTGTATCGGTTTTCTATGGTTTAATTCGTACCCTGCGAATATTTTTATGGGGGATACCGGTTCGTTTGCTCTGGGAGGAGCCATTGCCGCAATGGCAATTTTAACGAAGACAGAACTTTTTCTTCTCATAATAGGTGGAATTTACGTATTGGAATCATTATCAGTGATGTTGCAGGTTTTCTTTTTTCGTTATTTTAATAAGCGTATTTTTAAAATGGCTCCTATCCATCATCATTTTGAGATGAGCGGATGGTCGGAAACAACTATCATGGTCCGCTTCTGGATTATCTCTGGGCTTCTTTCAGGCGCTGGTTTTGCGTTGTATTTTGCGAAGCCTGTTTAAAGGATTAGGATATGCTTTCACTCTCAAACAAAAAAGTACTTGTAGTTGGCTTAGGAAAAAGCGGCCAAAGCGTAGCAAAAAAGGCTTTACGAGCAGGAGCTCGAGTTTCATTTTTTGAAGACGATAAGGAAAAACTAAAAAGCGGCGAAGAACTGAATGGCATTAAGCCAGTTAAACTTTTTGGGAAAGCTGATTTTGATCTGCTTGTAACATCTCCCGGCATACGTTTTGATCACGAAATTATTCACAGAGCCGCTGAAAACGGTTGGCCGGTGATGAGCGAAGTTGAATTTTCCTATCTTCTAATGGAGCCAAAATTCATTATAGGTGTTACCGGGACGAACGGAAAAACAACTGTAGTCGAGCTTTTGGGGCACATTTTTGAGTTGAGTTCTAAGCCTTATACGATAGCCGGAAACATAGGTGCACCTCTTAGTTCATTGGATAAGGTGGAAGGAACGTTGATTATGGAGTTAAGTAGTTTTCAGCTCCATTTTATCGATAAGTTCAGAGTCAATATTGGAGCTATTCTAAACGTGAAAGAAGACCATCTGGATTGGCACTGCTGCTTTGGACAGTATATGGAGGATAAGCTAAACATATTCAAAAACCAAAAAGCGGGAGATATTGCGTTGATTAATAGCGATGATGAAGTATTGAGTAAGAAAAAGCTAACTAAAACTAAGGGAAAAGTTTTATCCTTTGGAGTGAAAAACAAGGGCGATTATTCACTTGATAATGGCTGCTTACAAGCAAAGGACCAAGAAATAATAGGGGCAAGAGATATAAGTCTTAAAGGTGCTCACAACATTTCAAATGCTTTAGCAGCGAGTGCTTGTGCTTTTGAGAGCGGTATAAGCTTAAAAATAATAAAGAAAGGCTTGAAGTCATTTAAAGGACTTAAGCACCGTCTACAATTTGTGGTATCTAAAAAAGGCGTAAGTTTTTTCAATGACTCCAAATCGACTAACCCCGACTCTACCTTAAAAGCAGTAGAGGCTTTCAATTCACCGGTTGTGCTTATTATGGGAGGCCGCAATAAAGGAAATGAATTTAGCGTTCTCAAAAAGTATATAGGCAATCAAATTAAGGGTTTGGTGCTATATGGAGAAGCAGCGGATGAAATAAAAAAACAAATCGGCAATGGGCACATCAATAAAACGGTAGAAGAGGCTGTATTTGAGGCGAATATTCTTGCTGGCAGCGGTGACACTGTATTATTTTCACCCGGCTGCTCCAGTTTCGATCAATTTGAGAATTATGCTCAAAGAGGAGACGTTTTTGTGGATACCATTGAGAGCCTAGATGGGTAGCAAAAGACGTTCTCAAAAACCTAAGGCTTACTATTGGATAATAAGCCTTACGACTATAATGGTTTTGTTTGGGCTGATAATGATTACTAGCGCTTCTCATATAATCGCTATTTTTAAGCATAAGGATGCTCTCTATTTTTTTGAAAGACAAACATTATATGCGATTGTCGGCGCTTTTTTATTTTGGATGACGGCTAGGATTGATTATCGAAAGCTTCGAGCTCTTACATGGCCCATAGTAGCAGTTACAACGTTATTGCTCGTAGTTCTTTTTATCCCGCAAGTCGGTCATACTTCCGGAGGCGCTAGTCGCTGGATACCTCTCTATATTATAAATCTACAACCCTCAGAAATTGCAAAGCTAGCCGCCATAATGCTCACTGTTTATCTATTAACAGAGCAAGATGGCAGCGATTTTGAATTAATAAACTTTCTACCTTTTATAGTTGTTTTAGTAATCGTCGGACTAATATTAGCCGAGCCTGATCTGGGAACCGCAGTTTTGATAGTAGTAAGCATCTTTATTGTTTTATTTATAAGCGGTATAAAACTCCGTTTTTTGACGTTATTCAGTTCTTTTGGGCTTAGTGCGACGATGGGACTGGTTTTATTAGAGCCTTACAGGTTCAGACGCTTGATTGCCTTTTTGAACCCGCAAAAATATGCAAAAGAAGGCGGTTTTCAGATTACCCAGTCTCTAATTGCTATGGGCTCAGGTGGCATTACCGGTGTCGGCCTTGCAATGAGTAAACAAAAATTCTTTTTCTTGCCCGCTGCTCACACTGATTTTATTTTAGCTATTATCGGAGAAGAACTTGGTTGGCTCGGAGTTATCGGAACTGTAATCGCTTTTGCATTACTTGCAATCGTTGGATTCTCTATTGCTTATAATGCAAGTGATAACTATGGTAAGCTGCTTGCAGTAGGGCTAACAGTTTTGCTAACCTTTCAGGCGATGGTAAATATGGGTGCTGTTGTTGGCATAATGCCCATAACGGGTGTTCCATTGCCATTAATAAGCTTTGGAGGTAGTTCTTTGTTGGTAACAATGACTTCTTTAGGAATAATTACTTCAATTTCCTCGCACTCGACTAGGAGGAGGAGAAGGCGATGAAAATAGTTATAGCCGGAGGCGGTACAGCCGGACATATTTATCCCGGCATATCAATAGCCGATGAGCTAGCTCTTGAAATAGAAGATGCTGAAATTATTTTCGTTGGCAATAAAGATGGCATAGAAGAGCGGATTGTCAAAGATGCGGGTTATGAATTTGAACCTATTAAAGTCAAAGGTTTTAAGAGGTCATTTAGTCTTGCGAACATAAGCGCGGTTAGAAGAAGCCTAAAAGCTTTTAGCGAAGTTAAGCGATTCTTAAAAAAGTTCAAGCCCGAAGCGGTTGTAGGAATGGGTGGATATGTTAGTGCTCCCGCTATAGCGGCTGCATATAATTCTAAAATACCGACATTGATTCACGAACAAAATGCTTATCCGGGTTTTGCTAATAAGCTACTTTCTCGTGTTGTAGATACGGTTGCAACTTCTTTTCCAAATGGTGAGGAATGCTTTCCGCGAGCAAAAAGAGTTGTGTTTACTGGAAACCCTATCAGAAGAAGAATGATAGGCGCCGTTAAGGAGCCGTCGCTTGAAAACTTTAATCTGGAAAAAGAAAAAAAGACATTATTAATTTTTGGAGGAAGCCAGGGAGCAAAAAAAATCAACGATTCTGTAATTAATTCTTATAAGAAGTTTAAAAATGCAAGCAATTTACAAATAATTCATATTACAGGAAAGGATCATTTTTCAGAGGTTTGCAAAGAAATGAAGAAGCTAGTTGATACAAAAAAAGATAAACTCAGGTATCAGGCTCATCCGTATATCAACGATATAAACCGTGCTTATGCTGCGGCAGATGTTTGTCTTTGCCGGGCCGGGGCTACGACGATAACCGAGATTACGGCTTTAGGAGTTCCCGCTATATTAGTACCGTATCCGTATGCAACCGGCTCACATCAGAAGAAAAACGCTGATTTTTTGGTAAACCATGGAGCTGCAAAAATGATTAATGATGAGGACTTAACACCTGATTTACTTTACAAAACAAGCATAGAATTGATTTCTGATAATAAAACAATGGTAGAAATGAAGAATCATTCACAAAAAATAGGAAAACCTTTTGCCGCAAACGATATTGCAAAGTTGATAAACGGCATAAGTCATAAATTAAAAATTTAATGATGAAAAATTTAGACGGGATTAATCAGGTATATTTTATAGGAATAGGCGGAGCCGGTATGAGCGGGCTGGCAAAAGTTTTGCATCAAAAAGGACTCAAAGTTAGCGGCTCGGACATAAAAGCTTCTTCAAACACTGAAAATTTGAGAGTGTTAGGCGTAAAAATAAGAGTTGGCCATAAGCGTTCCAATATAAAAGACTATGATGCCGTAGTTGTCTCTTCAGCGATTCAAACGCAAAACGTGGAACTTGTTGAAGCGAAGAAAAAAAAGATAGATGTTTATCAAAGGGCACAGATGCTGGCTTTGATTACGAATGGAAAGAATGTTATTGCAATAAGCGGAACTCACGGAAAGACCACTACTACTTCCATGGCCTCATTGATATTTGAACGAAACAAACTTGATCCCACTTTTCTAATCGGAGGCGAGCTAAACGATATAGGTTCAAATGCAAAATACGGCCGGAGCAATTATTTTATCGCTGAAACTGATGAAAGTGACGGATCATTGTTGAATTTTGACCCGGATTTGTTAGTGGTGACAAACATTGAAGCCGACCATCTTGATTATTTTGAAACTTTTGAGAAGGTAATTGCGTTGTTCAAGACTTTTCTCCAAAAGATAAAAGCAGGTGGGAAAGCAATTATTTATGGAGACCATACCCACATAAAAAATTTACTGCCGTTTATAAAAAGCGAGGTAATTAGCTACGGCGAGAGTGAGTCAAATGATTTCTATTATGACAATTTTAGGCAAAAAGACTTAGGAAGCTCATTTGACGTATATTATAAAGGCAAAAAGCTTGGAAATATTAGTCTTAAAGTTCCCGGGGAACATAATGTATTAAACTCTTTAGCTGCTTTAATTGTTGGCATTGAAGCTGGTTTGAAATTTTCTCAAATCAAAAGTGCTTTAAAAGATTTTAGCGGAGTAAAACGCAGATTTGAGTACGTCGGAAAAATAAACGGTGCTTTTATCTATGATGATTATGCCCATCATCCGACGGAAGTAAATGCGACTTTAAAAGCGGCGGCTAACGAAAAAAGTGGCAGAATCGTCTGTATTTTTCAGCCCCATAGATTCAGCCGCACAAGTTTTTTGGCTGAGGACTTTGGCTATGCTTTTGAAAAGGCGGATTTAGTAGTGGTAACGGATGTATACTCGAGCGGAGAAAAACCAATACCCGGCGTTAGCGGAAAGCTGATAGCTGATTCAATAATCGAAAAAGAAAATTACAAAAATCTTGCTTACGTTCCCCGACTTAGAGATGTTGTTTCGTTTTTAGAAAAGGAAGTGAAAAGCGGCGATATGATAATAACTATGGGGGCAGGTGACATATCAAGTATTGGCCAAAGGTTACTTGCCTAAATTTTCATATTTTCGTTTAGCTTTTTAGTTTTATTGCATTATCGCTTAATTTCCCGCGCACCAGAAGGCCGTGCTGAATAATGTTAGAGTGGATGAATGACCTGTTGGCCTTAGGTGCGGGATTCCGCCCTGTGGAACATTTCATATATAATAAAATTAGGTACTATTCCGAAGTAGTATCAGGGCAGGGCTCCACTTTATACTAAATATTGCTATGAATAATATGTTTAAAGAAGCATGCGAATATTTGAAACCAAAACTTGAAGGCAGCTTGGTCGAAAATGAAGAACTGAAAAAATACACGACTTTAAGAGTTGGCGGACCGGCTGCTCTTTTTGCTCAAGCAAAGACGTTAAATGATATTAAGTTGCTCCTCGGTTTTGCTCATGAAAAAGACTTAAATTATTTACTTATTGGAAGAGGCGCCAACTTGTTGATTTCAGATAAAGGGTTTGAAGGCTTAGTAATAAGGCTCGGTCAAGATTTTAACCGGATCAGCGTAAATATAAAAAATGCTACGATATCTGCCGGCGGAGCTATAACATTAGCGATCTTGCTGAAAGATGCTCAAAAGTATTCATTGGAAGGGCTTGAGTTTGTTGCGGGTATACCGGCTACAGTCGGGGGAGCAATTGCTTCTAATGTCGGTGCATTCGGCAAGAGCGTTTGTCAGTTTATAGCAGAAATAAAAGTTGTAGATGAAAACGGTTTAAAGGTATATAAGGCAAACACTTTGGAGTATGGGTATCGAAAAGGACCACTAAAAGAAGGGGAAATTGTCGCTGAAGCTGTTTTTCAGCTAAAAGTTGGAGAGAAAGGCATTATCAAAGGTAGGGCCGAGCGGTTTTTCAAGAAAAGAAAACAAACACAGCCTCTAAGTTATGCCAACGCGGGCTCGGTTTTTAAAAATCCTTCTACAAAAATCAGTGCAGCAGAACTTATTGAAAAATGTGGCTTAAAAGGACTTACGGAAGGCGACGCGATGATATCTGATGTTCACGCTAATTTTATTATTAACAAAGGCCGAGCAAAAGCAGCAGATATCTATATATTATTAGATGTGGCCAGAAAGAAAGTTAAAGAAAAATATGACATTTTACTGGAGCCGGAAATAAAAACGATAGGCAATTTTGATGAAGGATAAAGCCGTTAAGCTGAAAGAAAAAAGAAAAAAGAAAATTGATAGAATTAGAAATAACCACCGAAAAAGGTTCATGATAATTTCTGTCACAGCGATAATTTTAGCGGCAGGTGCTTGGCTTTTATATACTTCCGACTTTTTTTCAATTCACACAATAAGAGTAGAAGGGAATCGTAATATTACAGACAAGCTGGTTATTGAGAAATCGCGCATTGGCAGAAACGATAATTTAATCACTTTGCCTGTAACAAAAATTGCCAAAAGGTTAGCCAGCTATAATTGGATCCAGAAGGCTAGCGTATTGAGAGATTGGCCGGATGGGGTGCTTATTAAGATCACAGAACGTAAACCTTTGGCTTATTTGGATACGGAGAAAGGGATATTTTTGGTAGATAAAAAAGGATTTGTGATTGACAAGTTGAGCGATCTAAAAATTCAGTCCGAAATTCCTAAGATAGACGGTTTAGCATTCAAGAAAATAAAAGTAGGAAAATACATTAAGAACAAAACTTTAAAGAATGCTTTAGATGCATATTATCAGGTTGATAAAGCTTTGAGAAAAGAGATATTTAGCATTACGGCAAAGTCTGTAAACGAACTTTATTTTGTTGTTCAGGGCGTAGAGATAATCTACGGAAAATCCGAGAAGAATAAATTAAAAAATAAGGTAATTAAAACAATTCTAAAGCAAAAAAAAGAAGAAATATCTGCTTTAGATGTAAGAATTCCGGAAAAACCGGTTATTCGCATACTTGGAAAGTAATTAATGAGGGTAGAGGGTATCGGGTATTGATTTCAAGCACTAGATTGATCTATTTGTTTTTCTTTAAGGACTTTCTCGGAATTTAAATTTACTATTTTGACTATTTTATTTTCGATTAAAGCAACTGTAGGTGTTTTATCGGCATTCTTTGGCAGAGAAGGGCTTCCCGGATTTAATAGTATTACTTCTTTATACGTGTCGATGCCGCATAAATGCGTATGACCGCTAATTATGATATCCGGTTTATACTTATCAGCAAGTTCTTCATTTGAAAAATTATCGCCGTGGTGGACTAATATGGTCAAACCATCTAATACTACTTCGGTTAACCGGGAGGTTATGGGATATTGAAGTGCCAGTTGATCGACATCAGAGTCACAATTACCCTTGGCAAATAACATAGGTATAGAAGATTTATTTATCATTTCGGCTAATTTTTTTGCATCGTAGGTTTTTACGATCGGGTTGAAGACTCCGTGATAGAGAATATCACCGCTATGCAAAATATGTTTCGCGCCCGTAAAGATTTCATAAGCTTTTTGCCAAGCTTCAGCATCTCCGTGGGTATCAGAAATTACACCAATTTTCATGAATCTAGTTTAACAAAATTAGTTGATAATTTGCTTATAGTTTATGAATATTTACTTTTTTTGCTATAAGCAGGTAATGTTCCCTTCCGCGAATAGAGAACGTTTGAAATGTAAAAACCATTTATGTTTGTAGCACTTTTTTTATAAGTAAGTTCGAAGACGCTTTTATGAGAATTAATATTCAATTCATGAATATTTGATTCTTTTTTAACAAGCAGGTTTTGCACCCCTCCGCGACTATGGACTGAATTCCACTAAGCAGAGTGAAAATTGAAACTCCCCCGCACTAACTTCAGATATTCGTTTGAGTTTATCGAAAAAATGTTCTGAAATATGCCCTTATTTACATTACAATGACTTTCAAAGTAAGTGCGGGGATCAAACATCAAATTACCCCGCTGTTTCGTCTCATTAAGCCACATGCTACTCAGAGGCCGGAAAGATCTGCTTATAAGGGGGTTTAAACCCCAATACTTATTAACCAAGGATTTACTAGATAGACCTACTAGATGTAGTGGTATACCTACTAGCCCTAGTGGGTATATACAAGGGGTTGTATAGCTCGAATAGCTTAAATCTTACGTTTCCTATATTGGTGAATTTGATACTTTTACTTTACATATTTTTTGAAATACGTGATCTCTACAAAAGTATTCGCTCTAAAACGCCCCGAACCCTCAAAGCTGTGGTCTTCCTTTGCCTAAAACACTTGCTTGTTCAATCTTTTGCTGGACAAAATCACGGGCTTTTTTAATAGCTTCAAGCTCTTCTAAACCTTTAGCTAAAAAGCAGGCTATTGCTGATGCATAAATGCAGCCTGTGCCTCGAACTTTTTTGTCTAACCTAGGATATTTGAGGGTTGTATAATCAACACCGTCATATATAAGGTCTTCAACGACGTTTTTTTCAAATTCATGATGTCCGCCTTTGATCAACACCCACTTGGGTCCGAGATCATTTATGATTGATGCCGCTCTTTGCATCTCGTGAACGTCTTTTATTTTAAGCCCGGAAAGAGCCTCTGCCTCATCTACATTTGGCGTAACTATCAAAGACAGAGGCAATAGGTGCTCGATTAAGGCCTCACGTCCTTTCTGTGTTAAAAGCGGCATAGAGCTGGATGCAACAAAGACAGGATCAACTATCATACGTTTTTTATTAAGCTTAAGAAACTGCTCTTTGAGAACCATTACATTGTCTTGATTGGAAAGCATCCCTACTTTGATAATATTGGGAAGTAGGTCTTTAAAAAGAACCTCAAGTTGAAGCTTAAAGCTATCAGGGGGCGGCGTAAAAACGTCAAATACTTCTTCGGAGTTTTGAGCAGTCAACGCAGAGATTGCACTCAAGCCATATACGCCGAGTTCCTCGAAAACTTTTAAATCTACTTGTATGCCTGCGCCCGAACTGGGATCAGATCCGCCTACAGTTAACACCAAAGGTCTTTTTACGGTCATATTTTGCACCTTTTAATTATTAATATTATTAATTGAATTTATGTTCATATCCTTTGCGCCAAGATATTTGCTTTCCGTCTTTGTCTAATATTTCAATCCCTTTAGGAATAATTTCTCCAATAACTGAAATTTGCCAACCTTTTTGATCGAAGTTTTTTGTGATTTTTTCGGCGATGGTCTCTGGAGAAGTAAAAACAAGTTCATAGTCTTCACCGCCGCTCAGGGCCATATCTAATGCATCTAGATTAAGTTTTTTAGATTCTTTCAGAACTATGTCATCTACCGGCACTTTTTCAGCATATATTTTAAAACCAACCTTTGATTCTTCGGCGATTCGCAGGCAATCACTTATGAGGCCGTCACTTACATCAATTGCGACTTTAGCTCCCAGTTTTGCGGCGAGGCGAGCTTCTCGAACTTTTGCAACGGGACTAAAATGTTTCTTCTGTAAATACGCATCATGTTTAGTTTTAAGTTTTGGCTCAAGAGCGATTTTTAAGCCTAAAGCCGAAGCGCCCAAAGTTGAAGTTACCAAGATTTTTTCACCTATCTTTGCTTTGCTCCTATTTAGCATTTTGTCTTTTTCTACTTGGCCAATTAGAGATATGTTTATTGCCATTTCTTTGGCTGACGCAAGGTCTCCTCCGGCAATAGAAACTAAATATTGGTCTGCCGCTTTTTTTAATCCCTTATAAAAGCTTTTTAAAAATAAAAGGTTGGTTTTCTTCGGTAATCCTAGAGTAACCGTTGCAAACTTAGGAACTCCGCCCATAGCAGCTATATCGCTTATATTTATCACTAGAGACTTATAACCTAGGTCAAAAGGTTTAATACTATCTAATTTAAAGTGAACATTTTCTATTAAAGAATCCGAGGTGAAAAGAGATAGTAAATTAGGTTCTAGTTCGAAAGCAGCCGCATCATCTCCGATTGGAATTGTCATATCTTGGCTGCCAAGCCATCTTTTTATTTTTTCTATAATTTCAAATTCATTAAGTCCATTGATAGCCATGGTAGAAATTTATACGCATTGATCAACGTTTTCATTACCCAGGTATTGAGATATTAATTTCATGGAGCAAAGAGAACCGCACATAGTGCAAGCGTCCAAATTAGCCGGCTTCTTTTTGCTTTGTTTTTGGATTTTTTCAGGATCCAAAGATATCTTTTCCTGAGTTTTCCAATCTAATTCTTTTCTGGCTTTACTCATTTCAAGGTCGGCTTCTTTTGCCTTAGGAACTTTCTTAACGATATCGGCTGCATGTGCGGCAATACGCGAAGCGATTATTCCCTCCTTTACATCTGAGAGCTGAGGAAGCCCGAGGTGTTCTTGCGGTGTTACGTAACATAAAAAGTCAGCGCCGACAGATGCGGCAATCGCTCCTCCGATAGCGCCTGTTATATGATCGTAGCCTGGAGCGATGTCGGTTACTAAAGGTCCTAATACGTAAAAAGGAGCCCCATCCGTCAATTGTTTTTGAATTTTAACATTTGTTGTTATTTGATCCAGTGGCATGTGTCCGGGGCCTTCGACAATGACTTGTACACTAGCTTCACGAGATTGTCGGACTAATTCAGCTAGGACAGATAATTCGCTGAACTGAGCTTCATCTGATGCGTCTGCTATAGCACCCGGTCTCATACCGTCGCCAAGACTTAACGTAATTTCGTATTTCTTAGCAATGTCTAAAAGGCGGTCAAAACTTTCAAAGAAAGGATTTTCTTTGTCGTGTTTGATCATCCAGCCAATCGTAAAGGCTCCTCCACGGCTTACAACATCCATGACTCTTTCTGAACGGTGTAGGGCAGCGACAGATTTTCTGTTTATCCCGCAATGAATAGTCATGAAATCAACGCCTTCTTCAGCCTGGCCTTCAACTGCTTTGAACATATCTTCGGTAGTCATAGATAGTATGTCTTGATTTTTTTCTTTGCTTTTAACAGCGCATTGGTATATAGGAACTGTGCCGACTGGGATAGAGGATTTTTCAAGAATTTTCTTCCGAGTTTCAATTAAGTTCCTGCCGGTGCTTAAATCCATTACAGTATCGGCTTTGACTTGCTCGCATAATCTTAGTTTATCAAGTTCGAACTTAGTATCGTCTTGGTTTTCTGAAGTTCCAATATTAGCATTTACCTTGGTTTTAAGTCCTTCTCCGATTCCTACGGGCTGTATGTGTTTTCTTTTTTTATTTTGGACAATAGCGATGTTACCGGTGCTTATTTTATAGGCAAGTAATTCGGCGTCAATTGATTCGGCAAGTGCAACTTTTTTTACAGATTCAGGTATTTTCCCGGATTTTATTTTTTGAATTAATGTCATTTAGTTAATTATCCTCACCAGTTTTTCAGTAGCCTCTGTCATGTCTTTTTGACCGGAGACTGCCGATATCACTGCAATTGCATCAGTTCCGGCATCTCTTACGCTCTTTGCATTTTCCTGGTTTATGCCGCCGATAGCGACTACTGGAATAGAAACATGCTCTTTTATTTTAGCAAGTGTTTCCAAGCCAAAGGGAGGAGCAGCATCTTCTTTGCTGGGAGTAGCAAATACAGGGCCTGCGCCTATATAGTCGGCACCTACTGCTTCGGCGTTTATTGCTTCTCTTAATGTTGTTGCAGAAAGGCCGATTAGTTTGCCAGGAAGTATTCTGCGAGCTTTTTTGAAATCTTCGTCGTCTTGCCCCAAATGCAAACCGTCTGAATTGATTATTTTTGCAAGCTCGATTGAATCGTTAATGATAAATGTAGCATTATTTTTTTGGCATAATTCTTTTATTTTTCTGGCCTCTTCAAGCATTTTATAAAAAGCCTTTTTTTTCTCGCGGTATTGAATAGTAGTTGCACCGCCTTTAAGAGCTGCTTGGCAAACATTAATATGAGAACGTTTAAGTTTTTTATTTTCAATTGTTATTACGTAGACGCCTTTAAGCTTATGCAAGATTCTTGGTTAAAATTTCAGCCTTGGCTCTGCTTGATATTTCATCAGCTTGAATAGTCGCTACGGCATCATAGAGCGCAGTATGAAAAGTGCCCGGTTTATCTGATACGGATGCCGCTTTTTCGCCGGCTATTCCAAAATATATCAAACCTCCGGCGGCTGCTTGTAGTGTGTTTTTCTGAATAGCAGCAAAACAAGCGGCTATTGTTGTCGCCATGCAGCCGGTACCGGTAATAGATGATAGAGCAAGGTGTCCGTTACTGATCTTAATGGTTTCGTTACCGTCACTTACAAAATCGTTTTCTCCGGTTACACAAGCAACCGAGTTGCTTATAGCGGCAAACTCTTTTGCTATCTTTTCCGGTTCATTACTCTGGGCAATTGATTCGACGCCTTTGATTTCGGCTTCAAGGCCGGCCAAGATTGAAATTTCAGCAGCGTTTCCGCGGACTATGTCAATTTTAACTTCTTCTAGAATATCTTTAGCGCTCTGTGTTCTTAATTTTGTAGCGCCTGCACCTACAGGGTCTAAAACAATCGGTATTGATAGCTCATTAGCTTTTTTGCCGGCTAAAATCATATTATCAATTAGTTCCGGCCAAAGAGTTCCAATGTTAAGAACTAGCGCGCGGGCCATAGTAACCATTTCTTCAACCTCTTCTTTTGCGTGAGCCATTACGGGCAAGGCACCTGCTGCAAGCGTTATGTTGGCTGTTTCGTTCATAACAACGAAGTTTGTAATGTGGTGAATTAAAGGCTTACTTTCTTTTAATTTTATGAAATCTTGCTTAGCTTGATTGGCAATATCTTTCATATCTCTCCTTAAAAATTAAAGCTGATTTAGCAAGATGAATTCTTAACTACGTAGCTATAAGGTCTTTAGTTTTTAATTTTTGCAAGGTAATCTCGGCAGCTTTTTTGCCCGATAACAACATTGCGCCAAACGTCGGTCCCATTCTTGGAATACCGTGAACGGTAGATGTTGCCATACCTGTAGCAATAAGCCCCGGATATATTTGTCCTGTCTTGAGTACCACCTCGTCTTCGGATTTTTCGACCCACATTGCTCCGCAACCTGAAAGCTTAAGAATTTTTCGGTCTTCTAAAGATTTTGCTACCCATGCGTCGTGACCTGTCGCGTCAATTACGACTTTAGCTTCCAAAGCGATAGGGTCTACGCAAGTAATTGCTCTCGGCAAAGCAGAAACAGCATTCCAATTTACGACTATTCCACAAACTCTGTCATTTTTTATTATTACGTCTTCAAATTTTGTTGCATTTAGAACTTTAGCACCCGCTTCGCACGCCGAAGCAATCAATTTTGAACATGCATGAGGTCCGTCAGCTACAAATAAATTATCTTTTGATTCAACATACGGAATGTTTAACTCATCTAAAACTTCTTCGGCCGGTTTTCTAAAAGTTACTTTGTTCATTAAATAGCCGCCTATCCAAAACCCACCGCCAAGGTAATTGTTACTCTCTACAATTAAAGTTTTAATTCCTTTAGCGGCTAATTCTTTGGCTGCCATAAGGCCGCTTGGACCAGCACCAACAATTGCTACCTCGGTTTGAGTGTGAGCTGTTAAGTCTTTTAGAAATTCTTCTGTTATGCAACGCGTTATATCAGCCTCTCTTACAGCAGAAAAAATTGGCGCCCGGTTCTTACTTCCATTCCCATTTCCATTGTCTGACATGTTGCCTCCTTAGTTTTTGAAATAATTAGTTAACAAAAAAGCTACCCGGAGGTAGCTATCTTTACTTTTTCCTACGCTGGCATTATCCAGATCAGGTATAAGGGTCTCCTTCTTTCAAAAAGGACTCTCAGCTACTAGCTCCCCCGTAGTATTCGGTTGTAGCTTGATTATAGCTCTTTCAAGCGGAATGTAAAGAAAGCAGTTATTGGTTATTGGTTATTGGTTGTTAGAGAAATAAAACTGGTTAGATATTGATTAAAATAAGGGGATAGATTTTATATTAAAGAACACGATTAAACAAAAACTCTCTTGGTTTACCAACAACGAATAACGGTTTTATTTTATTTCCTTATGTACAGTGTGTTTGCCGCACCATTTGCAATATTTTTTTAGCTCGAGCCTATCGGGCACATTTGTTTTATTTTTTGTTGAAGTATAATTTCTTCTTTTGCACTCTGTGCATTGAAAAGTAGCTTTAGTCTGAACCATTAAACAAACCTCCTAATGAAAATCACAATGTAGTTTATCACAAAAAGTCTGAAATCCAACGTCTAACATCTAATATCCAGAAAGGGGTATTTAATAGCATGGAAAAAAAGCAAACGAATTACCAAATTTATGAGCGGATTTGGGCTTTAATGAAAACGAAAAAACCATGGTCTAAAGATTATGTCCGACTAATAGAAAATTTAGAAAAGGAGCCGGGTTATCCAATGGATGATCCTAAAATATTTGATTTAATAAAGTTTGCCCTTGATGAAATAAAAATGATTAAACCGCATGTTACAAAACGAGTAGATTTGATCGGGCATATCTTGGAAATTGACTTCCAGACTTTTGATCGTTTTCATTACGATTTATTAGGAGCTTATCTATACGATCTATCCGATCATTTATATGGGTTTCAGGAACCACACGTAGAGGAGGATGAGCTCAAAAGCACGAAAGTAAAAGCGGTTGCTCGTTTATTAGAGAGTTTGGCGGCGATATGCATTAATAATGCCCAGATTAATTGATGAGCATATAGCAGATTGCTGATAGCATATGGCAAATAAGAAAAGAACAAAGGTTGTCATCCTTGAGGAGGCGTTAGCCGACGAAGGATCTAATGGAGCAGATGGCAGATAGCGGATGGCTCATGATGTAATTTAAATACTAAATTCTAATATCGAAATTTTAAACAAATTCAAAATTCTAATGGATAAATGTTTTAAACTGTTATGTGTTTAGTGTTTGGAGTTTTGGATTTAGGTATTGTTTAGCATTTAGGATTTAGTGTTTAGGATTTTTGTATATATGTAAAGTTGTGATGGGTAAAATATTTTAACAATAGGCTATCAGCTATATGCTATAGGCAACCGAACGAAGTGAGGTTTATGATAAGGATCGGAACTTCGGGATGGAGTTACAAGCACTGGTTTTCAAGATTCTATCCGGAAGATATACCTAAAAAGAACGCTTTCGACTATTATCAGAGAAAATTCGATACTGTCGAACTAAACGTCAGCTTCTATCGTTTAGTGCCGAGAAAGACTTACGAAAAATGGCATAATAGTGTTAACGAAAATTTCTTGTTTTCCGTAAAAGGCAGCCGCTATATAACCCATGTGATTAGGCTGAAAAATTATGAAGACGCACTTGCTAAATTTACACAAACCTTAGAAGGTTTGGAGAACAATGTCGGACCGATTTTATTTCAACTCCCGGCTAATTACCATAAAGATATTGCTGTTTTAGAGATATTTCTTGAAGGTTTGCCGAGAAAATATCGATATGCTTTTGAATTCAGACATGAATCATGGCTTGATGATGATGTATATACAATCCTAAAAGAAAATAAAATTGCTTTTGTGATAAGCGATAGCCCAGATTTTCCCAAAGATGAGGCTATAACTTCTGATTTGGTATACATACGTTTTCACGGACCGGGCCGGCTTTACGGTACAAACTACAATGATAAACAACTTGAAGCTTGGGCCGAGAAAATGATTGGGTGGGCTTCACAGGAAAAAGATGTTTTTGCTTACTTTAATAACGATTACAAAGCTTACGCGCCAAAGAATGCTTTGCAATTAAAAGAGTTAATCGCCAAAGAGATTTAAAAGTTGCTTTTTGTTCTTGATATATTCATAGTTTATAATTGTCGCCAAATGTTATTTTTTAGCAAGGTATTGATGTGATAAAAAGGGCCGAACCCCGAATCCTGAACCCCGAACCTCTAGTTTTGGCAATAGAGACTTCATGTGACGAAACAGCCGTTGCTTTTACTAAAGGCTATGAGGTCTTAAGCAGCCAAATCTCATCACAAGTTAAGGTGCATGAGTGCTATGGAGGCGTGGTTCCCGAACTTGCTTCAAGAAAGCATGTAATAGCTCTTAACTTTCTACTTGATAAAGCATTAAAAGAAGCAAAAGTTAGTCTCTCTGACGTAGATGTAATAGCTATCACCAAAGGGCCGGGACTAGTAGGAGCTTTGATGGTAGGTATGACGGCAGCCAAAGAGATTGCTCTAGTTTTGGAAAAACCTATAGTAGCAGTCAATCATATTGAAGCACATATATTCTCTATTTATAAAAACAAGCCCACCCTTAAAACTCCTTTTTTATGTCTGGTGGTATCGGGTGGCCATACGATGCTCGTATATGTTGAAAGTTTGGGAAAATATAGGGTATTGGGTGAGACATTAGACGATGCAGCAGGTGAAGCATTTGATAAAGTTGCTAAATTTTTGGGATATCCATATCCGGGCGGTCCTCAAATCGAGAAAGCTTCGATTAAGGGAGACGAAGATAAGTATGACCTGCCAAGGCCAATGATAGACAGCAAAGATTACAGATTCAGTTTTAGCGGATTAAAGACAGCTCTAATCTATAAGGGAAGAAAACTGAAAGAAAAAGGAGAAGGGTATAAAAGGGAGGATCTGGCTGCATCTTTTCAAAAGGCGGTTGTTGAAGTTCTAGCTTATAAGGCTTTTAAGGCTGCTAAGGAGTACGAAGTAAAGAGCTTAGCAGTCGTAGGAGGCGTTGCCTCAAATACCTACCTTAGAGAATATTTTGAGAAAACGGCAAAAAAAGCAGGGATTGAGTTTATTTTGCCTGAAAAGAATCTCTCGACGGATAATGCTGTTATGGTCGGATTTGCAGCCAGTTACCACTATAAAAATGAAGATTATAGCAATCTTAAAGAAACGGTAAGTCCTAATTTGCGTTTACCAGTAACAACTGCAAGCATCAAGTAACGGACTAGCAAGGCTGTGGATAATGTGGATAACTTTTGTAAAATTATTAGAACCTTTATGTTAAGTGCTTTATGAATATATAAAGTTTATTGTTTGATTAATGTATA
>JAUUWJ010000147.1 GCA_030589175.1 Actinomycetes bacterium | reverse complement strand
TCTTTTGGTGCTGCGCACGTCTAATTAATGCGGGGTCATTTAGTGCGGCGTCATTCCTGCGAAGGCAGGAATCCAGAGTATTTAGCCCCGTCCTCTGGGCGGGGGTGCCTGCGCGAGGAATTCTTTGTTCTTCCCCGGCCTCCAGCAGGTTCCTTCCCGTTTAGCCCCCACCCCTGTGCTGGGGGGACTTTGGTAGGGTGGGGCTTGCCCCACCATTATTTCTAAATTGCTTGACAGCAATTTCACTTTACCCTATTTTATCTAACCAAATAAGGAAACACCAAGGGGCGGTGCATCGCCAGAACGCTTTGAAGATATCTTCCCCCAATAAGCTGAGTTCGAGAGAGTTAGAACTTAATATATTTGTAAGCAATAGATTAATAATATGCATGACCCCGAACTGTTAAAATGGGAGAACTTCAAGGATAAGGAATAACCAACTGCTCACGTGGAGCCAAAAGCAACCGGGGCGGCGCAAAGTGACAAAAAAATCTGCGTAGAGAAAATCAAAAGTTTTGTTTAGCCACAGAAAGCTTAAATTAGCTATTAAGAAGCTGTTGAAGATTGTGCTAATATCCTTATAATTTCAGAAAATCTTTAAAAGGATTGAAATACGAGATTATGGCAATCGCAACTCCACAAGAACTTCTAAAAGGTGCTTATGACCAACTGGGTTATGCCGAGGGGCCGCTTTTCGAAGGTGCTAGCGACCCAAATAATCTATCAAAGAAAGATTGGATAGAAAAGGGTGAATGGCTGACACTAACCAAAGAAGTTGAAGCAGAAAAGATTTTCTTTGTGGAAAACAATCCTGTTGTAGTATTTGCTCAATCTGAAGTGAATGAACCAGAAGCATTACGAAAACTTTTTAATAAAATCTGGTGTATGTCTCGCCCTCGTCTTTTATTTCTCGCCGTTCCAGGCCAATTAGCAGTTTATGATTTAGCAAATGAACCTGCCGAGAATGAGAAAGATTGGGGCAAAATCAGACCTCTTGAAATTGCTGAATCTGCGAACAAAGTTGCTAAAAAATTAAAAGCATTTAGGCGAGAGCAGCTTGAAACCGGACGTCTTTTTGAAGAATATCGTTTTGGAGATATAAAAAATCGTGCGGACAAAGCCCTGATTAATAACTTAAAGAAAGTGAGGAGAGAACTTATCGATAAAGGCTTAGGGGAAGAGAATATAAAATATGCTCATGCTCTGATCGGGCGGTCTATCTTTATCCGATATCTCGAAGACAGGAAAATTTTAATTCCTGAAGATTTCTCTGAGGTTGCTTCAGGTAATAAAAAATGGAAAGAGTGTTTGGAAAATGATGCTCCTCGCGCGGGGGTAAATCTTAGTGAAGAAGATTCTCTTTATGCCCGTGTGCTGTCCGACAAGGACTTTACATTTGCTTTATTTGAGAAACTGGCAGAAGATTTTAACGGAGATATGTTCCCTGATGTTGAACAGGAAAAGGAGATCATCACCCCGACGCACTTGCACTTAATTCAGGATTTATTATTCGGAGATGTTGGTAAACAAAAGAAGTTATTTTTTTATGCTTATCAATTCAAGATAATACCAATTGAATTGATTAGCAGCATTTATGAAGAATTTTACCATCCAGAAGTTGGCAAAGAAAAAAACAAAAAATCCTCAGAGGGAGCTTACTATACCCCCCCTGCATTGGTTGAGTTTTTAGTAAATCAGGTCTTAACACCGGCACGATTAAATACAAAACCACGGGTTGTTGATCCTTCATGTGGTTCGGGAATCTTTTTAGTGGAAGCCTTTCGGCGTATCGTTCGACACCGAAGACTGGAATTAGGCAAGAAACCAAATTTTCAGAATCTACAAAAAATACTACGCGAACAAATTGCCGGTATTGAGATTAATCCTGAGGCGGCTCGAATTGCTGCATTTAGTTTGTATCTCGCCATGCTACATTATCTTGATCCGCCAAGCATTAGAGAGCAGATATATGAAAGAAATAACCGTCTGCCGCACTTAATTCATCATGAAAACAAACAACAAAATCAAAATGACCAACAACAGAAATGTTACAATATTCTTTTAGCCAAAAACGCCTTCGACTCTGATTATATCGAAAATAATCCCGTTTTAGCACGATCCTTTGCATCGAATTGTGCTGACATTGTTATAGGTAATCCACCTTGGGGCAGTCCTGGTACAAGAAAAGAAGATAAAGAAGCACGTAAAGATAATAAAGTAGCTGTCGCTTGGTGTGATAAAAGAGAATTACCTATTGGAGACCAGGAGAGATCTCAGACTTTTATATGGAGAACGTTAGATTTATTAAAACCAAGTGGGCATGCTGGCCTGCTTGTGTCAACCGGTGTGTTTTTGAAATACGGTAAAAAAAGTGTTAAATTTCGTGAACAATGGCTTGCAAATTGCAAACTTGAATCTGTTTTTAGCTTTGTACACACACGAACACTTTTCTTTAATCAAGCCATCTCGCCTTTTGCTCAGATATTGTTTAAGAAGTCTTCTCAAAAAGACCATGCGGTTCGATATTGGGCGTCAAAAAAAACGAAATTAATAGACAATTTACATTCTATAATATTTACGAATGATGACTTTAAAGTTTTACATTCCTTAGAGAATATTACTGACTATAAGATATGGAAAATTTATCTTTGGGGAAGTTCTAAAGACAGACAATTAATTCAACATCTCGAAACAAATAAAAATCTATTTTCTTTAAGCAAAAAGGAATTTTGTGGTGATGGTTATACTAGAGGAATTGTTGTCGACTCTAAATGGCTCATGAAATATAAAACATTGCCTCACCAATATCTTGATCGTTATGTGAAGAGGTATGGAAAGTTAAATCTTAAACGTGTTACTCTGGAAAATCCACCTAAAAAAGTTAAAACAAGAGGGAAGGAAGAAACTTACCATGGTTCTCGTATAATTTTTAAAGAGACTATCGACCAAAGCTCCAAGCCCAAAGGAATGGTTATTGTTCGACTGGAAGACAAACCATATTCTTTTACTGATTCATTTTTTGCTTTAAAACTTGTAGTTAGTTCTCTTGAAATATATAAATGTATATTAGGGATTTGTTGGTCAAGCCTTGCCCGTTACTATTGGTTTTTAACAAGCAGTAATTGGGGGGTTTGGAGAGACAAACTTCTTTGTGGGCAAGTATTTGATTTACCTATAAAAATAACACAAAACAGAAAACTAAAAGATAGGATTATTAATATAGTAGAG
>JAUUWJ010000024.1 GCA_030589175.1 Actinomycetes bacterium | reverse complement strand
ACATGAGAGATGATTTCAGCTCCGACTTTTGCATGAAAAGGCACATCATTATTTTTTGAAGAAGAGTCCTTATCACTTTCAATTTTTGCGTCCTGGTCAAAGCCAAGCTTGCCAATATCATGAAGCATAGCCGCGTAATTTAGTTTCTCTAAATCGTCTCCATAAAAACCAAGCTCCCGTCCTATACCCAAGCAACAATCCGATACTCTTTGCGCATGGCCTATTCTGCTTTTATCATGGGCCTCAACAGTAGCCGACAAAGCTTTTAGCGTCGAAGTATAGGTTTGCTTGATATTTACATAGAGTCTAAAAGCTTGTCCTATTACCACCAACGGTAGAGAAAAAATAAATATGCTCCAAAGACCCATATACTTAAACATCATTGCCATAAGAAAAGCTCCGATTGCAAAAGTATAATAAACAAAAGTAAGTAAACGCAGCTTGCGAATAAAACTCAGTTTAAATGGCAAGCCTTGCTCAATAGAAAAAGCCAGTGATTCAATAACCCTTTCTACAATAAAATAGACAGACGAAGCTACGGCTGCCGCTAGAAGAAAGGACCAAAAGACCTTGATATTACCACCAAGCATTTCCCAAAACAATATTGAAAGAGAACTAGCACCAACAGCCAGCATCCGCTTTGCGCCCTCGCTTGCAACGTAAAGTAAATTTTTCTTGGGCAGAATTACAGTCAAGCCGGTACTTAATAAAATAGAAAACATTATCATTAGGGCCCCTATTCTATTACTACCTAGAAAAACGGCACTGAGTATAATGGCAACCGAAGCCCAAACCGTCCCCTCCCTAGGAATATCAATGACTATCAAGTCTGTTAGAAAGATGGTTAACGTAAATAAGAGAACATAGCCAAACATATTGGCAGGAAAAGGAGAAAGTAAAAACATAAGAGCAAGAGCAATTAAACTTGCTGAAAGTAAGCTTATTCTAAAAATTGAGAGTTTCTTGTTTAATGACTGTAACCGCATATCTCTCAATTAGCTTAATATGAAAGCTAGCAAGGCTTCAAGGAAAAGAATAGTAAAAGCTTAATTAGGTTGTGTCCTACTAATAATATGAAATTTTCTATTTAAAGCTGACAGAATAGACTTAACTATAGCCTCACTCTCTTGACCGGCACTTTTTATAGCACTTCCGGTAAGAATCATATCAGTCCCTTTTTGTGTCAAGGATATGCAGGTACATATTATATCCTTTGAGCCCACGCTTGCCGTCTCTATTCCTTCCAGGGAAAAAACACTACCGCTATAACAATCCCCTAGAGCTTTTAGCGTAGCTTGAGCAATCAACTTTTGTTTGCTTGAACCGGAATAAGGACCATGAGCCACTCCTTCAAACTCTTTGTCATCTCTAAGAAGAGCAATACTTACGCGACAATCCATTCCGGAAGTCTCGACCTTAACAGATCTGAATATTAGCCGGCTGCCGTTATTAGCTATTTTCTCTCTAATTGGGGAGATTCGGGTATGAACGACATGGCTTGAGCCTCGATTAAACTTAATATTGTTGCGGTCAATAGCTATTCCATGATTAAGCAAAAGAGTGTTTTCAATATCTTTTGCTAGCTTATCAGCACTCTCTCCATGATGACTTAATATGTTAATCTCTTTTATTGCTTGTCCGTCAAGAACAATACGCGCCGCTTCAATGCCCTCAACGTCGGCAATAGTGCTTTCGACTTTGTTTACTAATTGATTTTGCGCTGATGATACCATAGTCAAATAATTATTAGCAATTACAAAGCTACTTAACAGTTAGTAATTTGTCAATATAGAAAGCAAAAAAAATCGTGGATTCTCGATTTACGATATACGTTTTACGAAACACGGATTTTATGATTGAACATAATGTCTGTTTTTTTCGAGAAACCAGATCCCAGACCCTAAACCCGAGCCCCGTATAACTTATTCCGGTTCCATTAAACCCAGGCCACCGTCTTTGCGGTAGTAGAGAACATTTATCTTACCGCTTTCGGCGTTATGAAATACATAGAAATCATGTCCTAATAGTTCGATCTGAAGAATTGCTTCGTCCAGCGTGACCGGACGAGTGGAAAATCTCTTTTTTCTTAGTACTTTTGGAGTCGGTTCCTGTTTAAGCTCTATCGCTTGGTGGCGGCCTTTATGATTCTGGCTATGATAAAGTTTGCCTTTATATTTCTCAATTTGCCTGTCCAGTTTATCTACAACAACATCGATCGATGCCTCCATGTCATGAGATGCTTCTTTCGCTCTAATAACATGACCTTTTGTATAAGCAGTTATCTCAACTGTATTATTATTGGCAATTGTCGGATTTTTCTCAATGCTAAATTCGACTTCAAGTTCTTTTATGTTGGCAAAATGTTGATGGCGGTCTATTTTGGAAAGTTTTTCTTGCACCTTCTGCTTCAGAACATCGTTTACCTTAAAGTTTTTCCCTTTAATAATCGTACGCATTTTACTACCTCCGCTCTTATTCTATCCAATATAGATCATATTTTGCAGCAAATTGTTACTTAATCAGAATTAAAGCTTTTTATGGCAGTTTTGGCAAACGCCTCGGTTGGGAAGTCTGAGCAAGGCACTCTGAGACGGACCGCTTGAAGGTGCGCTTTTTGTCGGTTCCACTTTCGCCAGATCTGTCATTGTCGCATTTGTGCCGTGAGCTCTATGACAAGTTAGACAGACTATAAAATTATCGGGATCACTATCACCATCACCTGCCGCCTCTTTTGCTAAAGGCAAGTCTGTTGATGTATTCCCCGAGGGATTATTACCAATTGGCACATTCACGGCATGGCGGTAACGTTTCTTTCCTTCGGAATCTATATAAAAATAATGTCTTCTGGTGTCATCTTTTTGATCCGGTTCAAAACTATCGGAAAAATATTGATCGTGACAAGCTGCACACCAACCGGTAATCCCTTTTCTTACATCACTGGATTTTTTGTAGTTAGGTGTTGTGTAGTTAGGTTCGTAAGTCAAATCGATCTCTCCTCTGCGAGCCGCTTCAAACTCTTCGTGGGTTGTCGGTGAGAAACCGGCTTCATTAGAGCCAACGAAATTGGACACGTCTTTGCCGTTGACCATATCTTTTAAAAGACGATAGTTGCTGCTTGAATCCGGGTCATGACAGGAAGTACAAGTAAGAGCAATTGTATTTCCGGTCGAGTTGCCAAATATCGGATACTCTGTCCCATCAGCTGAATGAGATGAAGTAACGTTTTCGCTATTATTTGTATCATCACCATCATCTCCGCCGACTTTTTCAAAACCGCCGCCATTTAAAGCTTCATTCTCCTCTCCGTGAACGCTATTTTGGTAAACTCCGTATATAACGTCCGTATCAGCTCCGGTTCCTTCCGGATTATGGCACGTTGTGCAGATATCATACTGATTGGTTGCTTGACCGGTGACAAAATTTTCTTCCTCGACACTTTGGCTTAAAATGACTTCGTGGTTGCGGTGACAGGCAGTGCAAATGTTTGAACCATAGCCCGGATCTTGATGGGCTCCAAAATTCGCGTAAGATGCTTGTGGATAGCCAAACACCATAATGATGGCTATCAAAAGAAATAAGCGTTTATACATTTTTTTACCTACTATATTCATTATCTCACAGGTAGCTTGCTATTTCAAGAGAAAATAACCACTAATAGCGCTCTTTACTTTATCGGCATTTTGCACTGTCTCATTAACCTAAGACAAGACACAAGTTTTAGACGCGTGATTAACGCAAAAGCTCTGTTTGAGAAATAAGAAATTTCTGTGAAATAGAAATGATAATAACACTAATAGTGAATTAAGTTAATCTTGTTGTTCTTCGGAAGTATCAGAGATATCTTTTGTACTCTTTGGCCCGCCTTCTAACTCAATTTCAACTTGAAGCGTTTCTTCCAAACGAGTTGAGTCGTTTAGAGGATCTTCACTTATCCTAATCCATTTTTTTCCGGAATATTTGTCTAAATTTACTTCACTTAAATCCACATAATTCGTGTCATCAACTGTTACCACGATCTCAGTAACCGGATTATAGTAAGTTCCGGCCATATCAAGCATGTCATCACTTGTTAAAAGTCGCTTTCTTTCCATGTTAGCAATATTTTCCCTTTCGTTTTTCGGTTTAAACAGAAGACTTTAGCGGAAAAGTAATAAAAATGGAAAGTAGAATTTTTTACCAAAAAGTACAAGAAAAAGCTGAATTGTCTGATCCGCTCTCGGCAAGAAGAGCGACAAAATCGGTCCTTGAGACATTGCATTGGCGATTGCCCGAAGGTGAGGCAAATGACATTGAGGCAACGCTGCCGCCAGAGCTCCAGAAAGTATGGCGCGGAAACTGGGGAATGATAATTGCCAAAAAACTGGGAAGAGTCGACAAATACGATAAAAACCAATTCTTAGCCCAAGTAAGAACTAAATTACGACTCGAAACAAACGAGCAAGCAGAGAAAACTACCGTTGCCGTGATTCATGTGCTTAAAGAGGCAATTCCTATTGGAGAATCAGAAGATATGCTGGCTCAACTACCAGGTGATCTGGCTCACCTAATCAAAGCTGCTTAAAGACTACTTGCTAGTGTCCTTTAACTTCTCCAAAAAATACTTCAGGTGTCTGAGCATCAATACCGAGTTCATGAGCAGCTTTAAGAAGTTTATCATTGCAGCACAATAATACGGGATGATAAATAAACCGTCTGTAAGCCAAAGCTAGAATTTCAGCGTGATTCTCATCGACTTTATACATGTCCATAATCTTAACTAATGTAGAGCGACTGACTTTTCTATTGTGCTTCAGTTTATTTAGAAATCTCTCTGCGATGTTTTCTTTGGCCAAGAAATCCTCAATGTAAGGAGTTATATGATATTTTTTCTTTTCGAAAATAAAATCGTCCAATCTTCCTGTGGTCAAAACTTCGTCTATGAAGCAATCACTGACAATATATTTCTTCTTCCTGGAAGCAACCAGCAAAAATAACAATAAAAATAGCGGTAGCGGTAATAGAGGAAGCAGAGGCCTCAGTAATTGGAATAAGCGAGGAAGAGATATTGAAGTAGAGAACAGTTGAACTCGTTTATTCTGGCGATCGGTTATGACAATATCGTCTTCATTATCACCTAAAAGCGCGATATCGTTGGGATACATCAAGCTGGATTTGTCCCGGCCCTGTTTACCAAAAGTCAATTGATAATGACCGCTGTCATCATAAACATTTATTTTATGGCCAAGAGCATCGACAGCAAATAATCTTTTTACTTTATTATTAAAGGCTATTCCTCTCGGCAGACCGCCGATGGCAATAATTGCTTTAAAGTTACCGTCTTTGTCGAAGGCTTGAATCCGCTTGTTATTACTATCGGATACATATATCCTTTCAGTTTCTTTGCTCTTAAAGCTTTTTCTTTGAATGGCAATATCATTCGGGAAGAAGAAATAACCGCCATCTTTCTTTATATTTACAACTCTTTTCTTTTTGCCAAATACTTTTTTCAACTCTCCGTCAGTTGAAAGGATTACAACACGGTGCTGCTTGCCCACATCGGTCACATAAACATTTCCTTCCATATCAGCGGCTATTCCCAGGGGTGACTTTAAATGCTTGCTGCCAAATTTACCTACGAAGTTACCGCCTTCGTTAAATTTGAATACCGCTTTTTCTTTTCGGTCCGTAACGTAAATATAGCCTTTGTTATCAACGGCCAAGTAAACAGGGATAGAAAGTTCGGCCTCGCCTATATTCTTAAGAAAGACGCCATCCTTGTCGTAAACTTTTACCAACCGGCTTATGGCATCAGTAACATATATTCTGTCTTCACTGACGGCTATGCCTACCGGCCGTTTCAATTCAATATCTTTCTTACTCTCAATTATCGAACTTATGTGTAGAGGCCTACCTAATATTTGAAGAGTACCAGTCGCACTCAGTCTGGAAAACGCAGCTATAATTATTAAAGCAACTATCAACAAAAAGATAATTGTCCTTTGCCTCGGTGTTGTAGCTTTATCGCTTAATCTTTTCCTAACCATTTAAATCCTCTAATGTTTTCTTGGCTTTTTTGTAACCGGGGTCCAGCTCTAAGACTTTTTTATACGCTTCCTTTGCCTTAGTTTTTTTGCCGCTGGCTTGATAGGCCTCTCCAAGATGAAAATAAGTATCCGAAGAGACAGCTGAAATCTCCAAAGCCTTATCAAAACTACTTATTGCCTGCTTATTCGACTCTTTTTCCAGATAAATCATACCAGAGAAATAATATGCTTGCTCCAAAAAACGGTCAATCTTAGCTTGGCTTCCTTTGGAGGCTACTTCTATCTCTTTTTTAAACTCCTTCAAAGCTTTCTCATCTTTGCCGTTTTTCATATAAGCAATTCCTAAACCCACTCTGGCCGGCCCGTATCTATCATTAACTTTCAAAACCATCTTAAATTCGTTTGCAGCATCATCATAGCGCTCTACCGACATATATACGGTGCTAAGCCTGGTCCTCACTTCAATATCATTCGGCTTTTTCTTTAACCGAGCTTCGTATTTTTCTATCAAAGCCCGCGTTTTTGCTGATTCTTTCGGCCAATAGCGCTTATAGACGAAATCACCAACAAAGTACAGCGCACTTACAATAACTGCAATCAATAACAAGTTGAATAAGATATCTATTGTATTTTCAGATAATGCCTTCATTATTACTACTTCCTGTTGCTACTGCCTACTTCCGATGCGGCTCAATATGACACTCACGACACAGAGCCGCTCCACTGAGCGGTTTCTTTTGACCCGGCGGATGACAACCTCTATTTGAGCATAATTCGAAAACTTTTCCTTTTAGTTTGAAATTAGTTTGATGGCACTTTGTACACGCATAGTTCTTAGGAAAATGGACTTTATGATAAACAAAACGCCTGTACTGCCTAGCTACTTCCGGTTTTTTATCAGCTGCTGCTTTTTGTCCTCTTTCCACCAATGTTGATTGTTTCAGTTTCATAAAATCATCATGACATTGATTACATACCTTGGCCGTTAGTTTTGGCTTTACTCCCGAGTGATGGCAACTATTGCAAAAGAGTGTCTGCTTGTGGCATGTGCCGCAATCTTTACGTTTAACTTTTGCCTGGGACTGGTGAGTCTCCATCCAGTTATATGCGTGAGGCATCTCTACTTTGTGACATTTCTGGCAAAAGGTAGCTCTGTCATGGCAAGCGTCGCAAAGCTTGTCTTTTTGATAATGAGCCTTTTCGTGCCTGGTTTTACGTTTCTGGGGAAGTATAAAGCCCGAAGGTTTTTGTTTTCGCTCGTTATAATGGCAATTCTGGCAAAAGGACTTCTCGTGACAATTATAGCAACTCAAACTGGTAATCGAAGTAATCGTTTTATATTTAATGTACGTGACATCCTTAAATACTTTTTTCTTGTGAACTTTTATCCAGTTCTTGCCATGCCATTTAGGCTTCAGGTTAAAGTCAGCTTTATGGCAAGTCGCACAATTGTTAGGAGCTACTTTTCCTTGCTTATTGTGCTCCAGACCATGGCATCTAAAACATAAGTCCATCTTGGGAGTGTTTATCTTTCCCGCTTCATGGACTTGTTCACTATGACAAGTTGTACACTGTACACCTTTTTTAAAATGAGGCCAGTGGTCAAAGCGAAGGCCCTTTACTTGGTTTGCATTAAGATCGAAGTGACAATTAAAACAAGTTCCCGGCTTGGCAAGCTCTTCTATGACTACTTTATCAAACGAAGCTGGCTTAGCCTTGGGCTGAGTCGCATTAAACTTAAGCGTAGTGTAATCCATCTTGACTTTGTTTGTTGAGTGACAAGTACGGCACTGCTTTACGTCATGACACATCAAGCATTTGCCGCTGCTTTTTTTCTTATGGCCCTTACTAATAAAAGTCTGGTTGTGGTTTGCCGGCTTACGATTAAAATTATCCTCATGACAAGTTTTGCAATCAAGAGACGCTAGTAAACCTTGTTTGCCGTGTTTTAAGCCGTGGCAGCCAAAGCAAGTCTCTTTCTTTGGCAAGATTATTTTTCCTTGTTGGTGAGGCCACTGATCATGACAAACAGTGCATTTAAGACCTTTTTTGAAATGAATCCAGTGGTCAAACCTTAGTTTGGAAAAGGTATCGAGATCGCCGTGACACCCCGAGCACTG
>JAUUWJ010000139.1 GCA_030589175.1 Actinomycetes bacterium | reverse complement strand
AGCAAACTTATCTCTGTTTCGGTCATATATATAACCCCTGTTTGCCAACGAAAAGGTAAAGAAAAACAAACACTTTTAGTAATTATCCTATTAATACTATTTATATCGCTCTTATTCCAAATTTCCGCTTTTGCCTCAACGAAAAAAGCTAATCTTAGTGAGGCACAGTATTGGCAAATACTGAATAAATCTTATGACGGCTACATAAAGAACCACTTTGATCCTGTAAGGGGCCTCTACATTGACAGCATAAAGGGAAAAGCCTGGCTTAAAGCTAACCAGGCAATGCTTTTATTTCACACAATGAGACAAATGTCCCCCTACACTGGCCCAGAAGACACCGAACGAATTCACAAAATTATCAACAATCTGATAAAAGACTTTAATTTCTCAGTCAAACAAACGGATAAATATACTGCAAAGAATAGGCAGGTTTTTCGCATTAAAAGGCAATATGCTCCAGGCAGCTTGAAAGTTTTTTTAAACGGCCGGCTTCAAAGAAGAAACAAACACTATACTGTTTATAACGTCAAAAAATGGAGTAGTTCAAAATACGTAATATTTAGAAAAAAATACACTAACCGGCGAAGAATCACCTTTAAATATAGAACCAGAAAAACTTTTACCGCTGTCATTTATAAGCCGTTTGTTAAAGATCATATCGCTTGGAATTACCAGACTGCCGAAACCCTTTATTATGTTCATAAACATAGACAACGCTTAGGTTTAACTTCTAAACAAATAAATGGGATAATCAGGATTCTTAAAACTTTAGCTTCATATAGCTCCAAATACAGTTTTATTCGAAACCAATACGGCTTAGCTTGGAACAGCGGAATTTTAAGGTTTACTTATGAGACTACTCATAACCGGGCCTACGCTAGAATGTGGAAAAAATCTATGGCTGCTACTCTTAACGATCTTCTAAAAAAAGATCCGGGCAGACAACCGGACATCGATGCCGACTTTACCTTAAATTATCACACGAATGATAAGTCGCCTCTTTCTTGGGACACTCAAGAATATTCCAATATAGTTTTAAGAGCACTCGATGATATTGGGTATTTTAAAGGTTCAAGAATGAATAGGCATCGAAAATTCTTTTTGCTGCTTGGGTTGCGCCAAAACAATCTTGGTAATTTTATGTTAAATGGCTATCCGAACTGGGATACGGGCTATGGCCTGCACCGCCAGTTCTCTTCCCAGTATTGGACATATTCGCTCTATTCACTTAAAACAATTCTTGCTACTCCTCAATTTAATGTAATGAATAAAGATAACATGTACGCCCGCTATTTAATCGACCAAGCGACAAATACGTACGCTTCCTCTGATACTTATCACTCCGATCCAAAGGATGGTGCAATCGGCCGAACAATATTCAATGTAAAACAACCCTTTATAAGATACTCTGATAATAATAAACTTACGGCAAACGCAGATTTTATTGGACAAATATCACTTATGCTAAATGAGTATAATCTGTTGGCGACACCACCGGCCAAACCCGAAAATATCTGGCACTGGGCTTACAAACAACAAAAACTTGCCGTTTCAACCCCCTATTATTCGACAACAATAGTCGGTAATAATCGTGGCACCAAAAAATTTCTAAAATCAAAAATCGGCATGCCATATGGCGGTCCGGAAATGACAACACTAATGGCTCTAAATAACACTTCTTATTCTATGAACCGGCCGGCTAGCACGGCTAGCTCTTTTAACTTCCGAGTAGTTGATCAAAAGAGAAAGAAAGCATTGTTTAATAGTTACAACGCTCTTGTTAGTAAAAAATCAAATCGCAATATAAATAAAACAAGAAAGATGGCATTACAACTGAGCCCTAGCGGTAACTTGAGCAAACTCAAACCATATCGGTTGAAAAAGAAGAAGATTAACTTTGACAAATTAAAATTGAACTCTAAAATATCGTTTGATAACAATAGATTCACATTCACCAACACTCACGTTTTTTATAACGACGGAATTCTTTTAACCGAGAAAATTAGGACGGCTAAGAAAAGAGGTAAAAGAATAAGAGCATACAAGAATCCCGTTAAGGTCAGCAAGAATTTCCCGGCCGGTACTACGATCGACCAAGTCGTGGTCTCAACTTATAAAAACGATACTCTGATTTACGATAAAAGCAGCAACTTGCACCGCAGCTTCAAAACCGTCAAAAAAATGAAGTATTTGCACTATAGAGGCCAAAACTCCGGTCTTTTGCTAATACCTCATACCATAAACTGGAAGAAACGTTCCTATATTAAAGTCTCAAAGACCAATACAAAAGATATGTATAACTCCAAAGGCATCAGGCCTATTTATTTTGTGATTCAATCAAAGCAAAGACTAAAGAAGCTGACTTTCTCAGTTTACATTGCTTTTACAAACGGTAGCCAAGCCGACGCGGAAGCTAAATATCGAGGATATTTAAAACGGTTTAAGTAAAATCGGTCCGGAGTTCGGGGTTCAGGTTAGAAGAGAGTATTTTGCAAACATTTCAGGTTCTCCAGTATCTAGCGTCTAGTATCCAGTGACCGCTTTTAGCCTGTTTTGCTTCTTCTTTTTTTCAATTCCTCTTCTACTTCAATAAAATCTATGTCTTTCTTGGCTAGCATAACCAGAAGATGATAAACCAAATCAGCAGTTTCCCAAACAATTTCTTTTTTCCCTTGGCTCATAGCGGCTTCTATTACTTCCGTACACTCTTCGCTTACTTTAGCAACAATCTTTGGCATGCCCTCTTTGAAAAGTTTAGTAGTATATGAACCCTCGGGCATTTTCTTCTTACGCTCTTTTATAACTTCAACGAGTTGTTGGATAATCGGGCTTTCTACTGCCGACTCCACCTCTTCGATTTCTTCAACTTTTTCGACGCCTTTCTCAAGTTCTCGATGAAAACAAGTTTTCTCCCCGGTATGACAAGCCGGGCCTTTCGGTTCAACTGAGACTAAGAGTGTGTCATTATCACAATCGTACTTTATATCCTTAACCAGCTGAGTATTGCCAGAAGTCTCCCCTTTCTGCCAGAGCTTTTTACGGCTACGACTATAAAACCAGGTATTACCCGTTCTCAGAGTTCTTTTCAAAGACTCCTTATTCATATAAGCCATCATTAAGACATCTTTTGTTTTGATATCTTGAACAATCGCCGGTATTAATTCTTTTTCATCAAATTTTAAGTTTTCTATTTCCGCCATCTTGGTTTCCCTCGTTCACTATCGCACTGGAGAGCATAATAGTACTCTTAATGTTCAGTGCTAATTATAATCTAACCGATAATCCTTTGCTGTTAAGATAATCCTTCACTTGCTTAATGGAAAGCTCACCGTAGTGAAATAAAGAAGCAGCCAG
>JAUUWJ010000165.1 GCA_030589175.1 Actinomycetes bacterium | reverse complement strand
ATAATTAGTTACATGGTCACCACCAACAAGCGTCGACCCGGGGCCATGACAAACCTCACAGGCCGAAAAGCTTATCGTTGCCGGAGGCGTAATGGTTGGGTCAACCTTCACCCTATAGGCTTTAATCTCCTCGGCACTGGTAGAAAGGCTGTAAAAATAGAGGGTGTGGGTACCGATAAGCGAGGCAAACGGCGCGGAATATGTTTGCCAGGACCCAGTGGTTGAGTCCCACTGATAATAAATGGTTGCCGGCTCACTTGCGGTCAAGGTAATAGTGGGGATTGTTCTGTACCACCCATCAACCGTTTCGGGGCGAGAAGGATCTAAGCTGATGGTTGTTTGAGGTGCTGCTACTGCCGTACTTGATATTAGCAAGTAGCCAATAATTATAATTACAGCAGCAACGACTTTTCCCGTTTTCCGCAACCCTGTAAATCTAATCATTTAGAGCCCTATGCTTTGTTAAGTTACATACTATCACTACTATACTATCGCTACTCGTGCTACTTGTAAACATAATAATCTAGAATTATCCCCACCAAATTGAGCGATACTAGAAAAAAGATAGAAATACCAATTTGCCAATTCAGCCATGTCCTATAAATGGTTTAAGCAATGAACACAAATCAACCACCTAAAGATCAATTCATTTTACGTGTTAGACAGATGTTAGACAGAGGGCAGTACGGCCTGCTCTTTTTTTGGGCATTTTTTCTAGGAGGTAGTAAAGATGAACAAAGACTGGTCATGGAACCCGGTCAGTTGCTCGTGCGTCCAGTTAAGCTGAGGCGTCAGCCTGCCTGCCGGCAGGCAGGCAGGGATTCCCCTTCGGGGATAAAAAAGAGCGGATACTAGATTCTGGACTCCGGATTCTAGAAAAGGCCTTTCCAGTATCAAGTGTCCAGCATCCGGAGTCTGCTTTTTGCTGGGGCGCCAGGATTCGAACTTACTTACAAAAAAAAGTTAATATTTAAAAGATTTCAATTGAAATCATAAGACACGCTTATCAGTCACAATGAAATCAACTTTTTGATCATATTTATTGTAGGGAAGTTTATCGATGATTTGTTCTTCAAAGGCTAGACTGATAGAAATAAAATCTTCTTTTTTTGAGAGTAAGCGATCGTAGTAGCCGCCACCGTAACCCAAACGATGATGTTCTTTATCAAAGGCAACTCCGGGAACAATAATTACATTTAAATCTTTTAGTTTCACCGAAGATCTTTTTTTGTCAGGCTCAAGTATGCCCATTGCTCCGGGCTTTAATTGACGAAAACTAGATATTTGTTTTACGAGAAGACTTTTTTTATTTACTAAAGGAGCGGCGACAACTTTATTTTCTTTGAGAGCTTCTTTTATAAGCTTGTGGGTATCTACTTCGCTTTTAAAACTTACGTAGTAAAGAACAGTATAAGCTTGCTGATAAATTTCGAGCCTTTCTAGTTTTTCTCTTATTTTGTTTTCTTTAGTCTGCTTTTGGCTTTTGTCGATTTTATCGCGCACTTCAAGCATCTGCTCGCGCCAGGCCTTTTTGTCCATAAAGCAATTATAGAGTTTTAGACGAAATATAGAAATTAAGCGTATTTATTTATCTTACTAATGTATGTAGAATTAAATAATAGTTGTTAATAGCATTTGGAGGATAATATGAATGGCAGTATTGATTTTAGCAGACCTTTTTCTTATTTTACCGAAGATAAAAACTGGGTTTCCAAGTTTGTTATCGGAGCCGCTCTGGGACTAATTCCCATAGTAAACTTTTTTGTCGGAGGCTATATGCTCAGGCTTATTGATAGCCTGCCTCAAGAAAAAAATCTTCCCCAATGGGATGACTGGGGCACAATGTTTAGAAACGGCTTTCTTCTTTTCCTTACCCTTTTTATTTATGCGATACCGGCACTTATTATAGGAGGAATAGCACTAGCTTTCTTAATACCAGCTGTAATTGCAGCGCAAAAAAGTGGTGCGGTTGGAGCTACGATGTTTCTGATCCCTGTCTTAATCGGGCTTTTTGCTATGTTATATCTGTTAATTATATATGTATTAACTCCGGCCATAATCCTTATCTTCAACAGGAATAAATCAGTCGGAGAAGCTCTTAATGTCGGGCAGGTTTTTGAATTAACCAGAAACAACTTTAAAAACATTTTCATGATAATTCTGGTTTTTTGGGGTGTCAGTGTTGCCGTCGGTATTATTACAAGTATTCCTATTCTAGGTACGCTACTGTGGATTGCTGCTCATTTTTATACAACTTTGGTTGTTGCTAATTTATACGGCCAGTTGGATAAGATTGTTTATCCAGGGATAGGAGTTCAAGGTACTGAAGCAGTGGAGCCTACCTAGATGTAAAAAAACTCCCGCACCTAAGTTTTATAAAAACCGTTAAGTAGTGCGGGAGTATATTCAGCAACCACCTTCATCGCAGTAACTGCAATGAGCCACGCGGGGTACAAGAAATTTAATTTTACCAAAACGCATATTAAGCGACCCCCTTTCTAGCAATTTTTGCCGTATTCTTAATTATACACTTGGTTGGGCAAACCTCAAAACATATACCCATGTTCTTGCATTTCTCCGGATCTATTTTTGCCAGGTTGTCTTCAAATAATATAGCCTGTTCGGGACATTCTTTAACACATTTTAGGCAACCGATGCAACTCAGAGAACAAGCTTTTCTGGAAACCGCTCCTTTATCTTTGGAAGAACATTTTACGTAGTACTGTAAGTCCGTCGGCAGCATCTCGATTATTTTCTTGGGACAAGAATCTACGCAAATTCCACAACCCGTACATTTTTCGTCTATAATGCGGGGCAGCCCGTTATTATCCATAAACATGGCATCAAAAGGACAGGCCTTAACGCATGATCCTAGTCCTAAGCAGCCGTAGTCGCAAACTTTGTTTCCGCCTCCCAAAAGAGCGGCAGCTGCACAGTCTTGGACGCCGCTGTACTCACCTTTTTTCTTAGCTTCTTTTTCACCGCCGCCGCAAAG
>JAUUWJ010000066.1 GCA_030589175.1 Actinomycetes bacterium | reverse complement strand
GGACAAAACTTGGCGGTTTTACAAGGAAGATTTCACTTTTATCCGCCTTCGCAGAAGACTATGGACGTAAGTCCGTGGATGAATGCGTGCGGATAACCCGCCGTAGCCTTGGCGAAGGCGGGTATGCTTCGGCGGATTTCGCCGAAGTCGTGGTGATACCACGGGCGTGAGCCCGTGGAGCTTCATGAAGGTTATACGATGTGGGGCATAACATTTCCTGTCCGTGTTCTAGCAAATTTAGGCGTAAAGGTTTTGATTATAAGTGGTGCTTGCGGAAGTCTTAGCAAGCAATTAAAGCAAGGGCAAATTATTATAATAACAGACCACTTAGATTTACTGCCGGCAAATCCACTTCAAGGGCCGCATGTAAAAGAGTTAGGACAACGGTTTGTTGATATGAGCGAGCCTTATGATAACAACCTTAACAATATAGCCATAAAAGCAGCAAAGAGTGTTAATATTTCAGTAAAAACAGGTGTATATGCAGCTGTAGCCGGACCAAATTTTGAAACGCCCGCTGAGGTCAAAATGCTTAAAAAATTAGGTGCCGACGTTGTGGGGATGAGCATAGTTCCGGAAGTAATAACAGCCAAACAAATGGGGCTAAAAATTTTGGGGTCGGCAATTGTTTCAAATAATGCCGGACAAAAGACTTTGCATGAACAAGTTTTGAAAAATGTTGGTACTTCTAGTGCATCTTTTGTTAAACTGTTGCAAGCAGTCCTTAAAAGCCTATAGGCTTTTAAGGATAGTGGGGAGCAAGAAGTAGAAAGTGGAAAGTGTCAATTGCGAAAAATATCCAATCATATGCTTTTTACTTCAAACTTCCGACTTTTAACTAAACGAAGGAGACAAATGACAGTTAAAACCGTAAAGCATGACGTTAAGGATTTATCTTTAGCGGAAAAAGGAAAGTTGAGAATTGAATGGGCTGATAACCAGATGCCCGTTCTTAAAATCATAAGAAAGCGTTTTGAGAAAGAAAAGCCTCTAAAAGACGTAAGAATAAGTGCTTGTTTGCATGTAACAACAGAGACGGCAAATCTGATGCGTACTCTCAAAGCGGGCGGAGCCGATGTAGTTCTCTGTGCTTCTAATCCGCTTAGCACCCAAGATGATGTAGCAGCATCACTAGTCAAAGATTATGATATCGGAACTTTCTCAATAAATGGAGAAGATAACAAAACTTATTATGAACACATTGACGCGGCATTGGACCACCATCCTCAGATAACGATGGATGACGGTGCCGATGTAATTTCCAGGGTTCACTCTGAAAGAAAAGAGCAGGCCAAGGAAATCATAGGGGGCACCGAAGAAACAACTACCGGTGTTATTAGGCTGGAAGCTATGGCTGAGCAAAAAGTTCTGCTATATCCGATAGTTGCGGTAAATGACGCAAAGACAAAACATTTGTTTGATAATAAATATGGTACGGGCCAGTCAACCATTGACGGAATTTTAAGAGCAACAAACGTGCTTATTGCCGGTAAGAATTTCGTAGTGTTCGGTTATGGTATGTGTGGCCGGGGAGTAACAGCAAGAGCCCAGGGAATGGGGGCGAATGTAACGGTAGTTGAAGTTGACCCTCTTAAAGCTTTGCAAGCAGTTATGGATGGATTTAAAGTAACGACGGCAGTCGAAGCAGCAAAAACAGGCGATATTTTTATTACGGTAACCGGCGATATTCACGTCTTAAGAAAAGAACATTTTGAATTAATGAAAGACGGGGCAATTTTTGCAAACGCCGGTCATTTCGATGTCGAAATCGATAAAGAGGCTTTACAGGGATTGACTAAATCTAAGAGGCGTATAAGAGATTTTGTAGACGAGTATGCTCTTAAGAACGGTAATAGGCTGTATTTATTAGGCGAGGGCCGTTTGGTAAATCTTGCTGCCGCTGAAGGACACCCGGCGATTGTAATGGACATGAGTTTTGCCAATCAAGCTTTGGCGGCTGAATTTATGTACAAAAATGCTGATACATTGAAAAAAACCGTTTATCCGGTGCCAAAAGATATTGACGAAAAGATAGCTCGCCTTAAGTTAGAAAGCATGGGTATTGCGATTGAGAAACTAACGGAAGAACAAGTCAAATATCTGGCAAGCTGGGAAATGGGAACGTAAGTGCAGACATTGGATTTTAGATCTTAGATTAATAAATCATTTGCTGGAAAAAACAAAAGCAAAAAGTCTCTACCTGGAAAAACTTATTATAAATAGAAACACGAAAAATGAGCTTATTTAGAAAACCCTCGGAAATAAATATAGAAGACTACGTTATAGCTACCTACTATTTAGAAACGCCAATGAAAATTGAGGAAGCGGCTGAAGCTTTAGCAGCCGAACAATCTAGCGGTACTTGGCAAAGGGTGGGCTATGAAACAGATGAGCTCAGGGAAAAATATGCAGCTAAAGTTCTAGACATTAAAGTGCTAGATAAAAACATAGAAAGCCCGTCACTGCCTTCAGCCATAAAAATGGAGGAATTTGCTTCACCATCGGGAGACGTTGAATACAACGTAGCGATATTAAAAATAGCTTTTCCTTACATAAATTTTGGCCCTAAAATGCCGAATTTATTTACGGCAGTAGCAGGAAATGTTTTTGAAATGGCCGCTTTTACGGCAATAAAGCTCCTCGATCTTGAATTTCCTAAAACTTACCTGAAGGAATTCAAAGGACCACGTTTCGGAATTAAGGGAACAAGAGATGTATTAGGTGTATACGAACGCCCGTTAGTAGGTGCAATTATTAAACCATGCGTCGGGTTATCGACAGATGATTTGGCCCAACTAGCTTATGAAGGAGCAAAAGGCGGATTGGATTTCATAAAAGATGATGAGCTGATAGCTGACACAAAGTATTCGACCTTAAAGGAGCGAAGCAAAAAAGTAATGGCGGCTTTAATGAGAGCGGAAGAAGAAACAGGTGAAAAGACGATGTATGCTTTTAACTTAACAGATAGAGTCGATCGCATTAAGGAACTTCATGACATAGTAGTGGGAAACGGTGCAAACTGTGTGATGATAAACGTAGCAACAGCTGGGATTAGTGCAATGAGAGTTCTTGCCGAATATAGTGAAGTCCCAATACATTGCCACCGGGATTTTGCTCCCGCTTGGTCACGAAGTCAATATGTTGGTATAAGCGCGCAGCTCTTGACTAAGCTTTTTCGCTTAGCCGGCGCTGACCAAATTCATATTGGCGCAATTGCCGGAAAGTTATACGAAAGCGACGAGGAAGTTCTAAAAAGCATAGAAGAATGCGCTAATGATTTAGGCGACATAACTTTGTCTCTACCCGTGTCATCAGGTGGTCAATGGGCTGGCAAGACACCGGTTAATCTAAGAAAAATTGGTCACTCTGACTTCCTGCATTTGAGCGGAGGCGGCATTTATGCTCATCCAGGCGGTGCCGAAGCAGGAGCCAGAAGCGTAAGACAAGCTTGGGACGCTACTTTGAAAGGCATTAAGCTGGAAGAATACGCAAAAGAAAAAGAAGAATTAGCTACAGGCATTAGACATTACGTCAAAGTTTTATATTGATCAAAAACCCTTTTTTCTATGGCCGTGTTTTATTTGCATCTCCATTACCTCTTCTGCTTCAATGCTTAGGAAATGAGTAGGGAAATCACGAGTGTAAAACTCGTAGTAAAAGATCTTAATGGTCAACAGAGCCGGAATAGCCAGAATTGCCCCGGATATGCCAATTAATACTTCGGCTGTCAGTATCGCAAAGACAATAGACAGAGGATGTAAATTTAGACGATGAGCCAGAATCAACGGACTCCAAAGCGTTGCTTCAAGTATCTGAACTACGGCCAAAAGGATTAAGACCAAGATAAATGTAACGAAACTTTGAGATAAAGCAAATAATACTGCCATAAGAGCTACGGCCAGGGGACCGACCAGGGGTACAAATTCTGCTAAGATATAAAGAATTGCAAAGAGCAGAGGGAATTGAACACCTATGAAAACGAAACCAATACCGACAATTACACCGTTGATTGTTCCAATTAGCAATGCTGAGTAAAACCAAGTAGCTAGATTGCTACTCAGTAAAATTATCCCCTCCCTAACTCTGTTGATCTTATCCTTAGGAAAAAATTGCAAAAAACCGGTAATTACCGGTTTGGGGTTGGACAACATAAAAACTATTAGAAAAATCGATAAAATTGCGAAGAATATAGAGCCGATTAGGTTTTGGCTTATTGCAGAAATTCGTCTAAACAAAGGAGTCGGGGCAGTTATTATTTTTGTTAAATCAAGTTTAGACGTGATGTTCTCAAGAATAGGAAAACCTTTTGAGATCCGTTGAATATTTCCTAACAATTCATCGGCAATATCAGGTACTTCTTCTATTAAAAGGTTTATTTGATTTGTTATAGGCTGGAGGGCAAAGATTAATATTAGAACTATTATTAAGATTATGGTCACAATAGTAACTATTGACGCCCAAGTTCGGTTTAAGCCTCTTTTTTCGAGCCATACTACAACCGGATTTAACAGTAGAAACAGTAATGTGACCAAAGCAAAAAGTATTATCACTTCTGCTGTAAGCTGGATAAAGCGAAAACCTAAAAGTAATAATATTATAAATATAACCAGACGCTCTAAGTCTACATAACTAAGTGAATTGTTTTTAGCCATACGTAAATCTTTCCCACGAGGGCTTGTTTTAACCTTACATTTTTACTGGAAGATTACCTCAAAGATACTGAGCAATAATAGCCAATATCTAACAACCGAATAAGTTTTTTTGATATATTTAATGAGATGTTTGAAAAATTTATTAATGAAGTAGAAAAAGTCATTGATTCAAAGCAGCTCCTAACATCTAAAGAAGCACTTTTAGCTTACAGCTTAGATGCAACTCGTCTAAAAAGTATGCCTAAAGCGGTTTTTCTTCCGGAGACCAGTAAACAATTACGAGATGTTATCCGGCTTTGTAATGAGTTTTCGATTTCTGTGACACCTAGGGGGAGCGGAACGGGCTTGAGCGGCGGTGCAGTGCCGGCAAAAGGCTCGTTAGTAATATCATTTTCCCGCATGAATTCAATATTAAATATTGATACTATAAATCTTATCGCCGAGGTAGAGCCGGGAGTAATAACTGCGAATTTACAAGAAGAAGTATCAGATCAATCTTTGTTTTATCCGCCCGATCCCTCAAGTGCTGCGGTTTCTACCATTGGAGGCAATATTGCCGAAGGGGCGGGTGGCCCGAAAGCTCTAAAATACGGGGTTACCAGAGATTATGTTATGGGACTGGAAGTTGTTTTGCCTGATGGCAGTTTAATTAGAACGGGTGGGTCTACTTATAAGAATGTAAGCGGCTATGATCTAACCAGACTAATGACGGCCAGCGAAGGCTCGCTTGGGCTAATTACCAAAGCTTACTTAAAACTACTACCGGCCC
>JAUUWJ010000113.1 GCA_030589175.1 Actinomycetes bacterium | reverse complement strand
CCGCTGGCAAAAGCCGCTTTCTTATGCCCTACTTCGATAAAGCATCCGCCTTCTCCCATATATTTCTTTTCAAGTGTCTTGCCTCCTATTTTATGCGCTAAATTAAAGGCCACAATTTGAGCTTGAGATTTGGCAAAAACACCGGCTTTGGGCAGAGGTTTTCCGTTAGCCAAAGCTATTGCCGCATTGTCCCCTATAGCATGGATATTCTTATATTCAGTTTCTAAACTATGTTTGTCTACTTTAATCCAGCCTCCTTTTTTGGCAAGACCGCTATCAACAATTACATCAGGGCAAGAATGATTAGGGATTCCAATCACTAAATCTGCTTTGATTCTTTGCTTGTCGAGTAAAACTGTCTTCTCTACCGACTTTAATTGTTTATTTGGCAAATATTCTATGTCCTTTCCAGCAAGCATATCGGTTACCATCGGCCCAATAGCTTTACCGGCTAAAGGCATCGGTTGAGGCTCGGGAGTTGCTAAAACAATCTCAACCTTTTGGCGTATTTTTCTTTTTTTAAAATAATAGTCGAGTAGAAACGCCATTTCATAAGGAGCAGCCGGACACTTAAATGGAAGAGAAGCAATAACAATAGCAATCTTTCCGCCGCTAAATTCTTTGAGCGCCTTATTTATCTGTTCGGCTCCCTGACTGCTATATAAATTATATGCATTATCTTCAAAACCGCTTATGGCCGAAGGATTTAGTTTAGCGCCTAAACCTACTACTAGGTAATCAAACTTAAAATCGTCTTTCTTAGTATTTACAGTTAGTTGCTTGACATCTATATTTGTTATTTCGCTATTAACAAAGTTGGTGTTTTGTTTTCTGAGCCGCTCTAGAGGTCTTTGTATAGCTTTCAACTTTCTCTCGCCTAAAGCCAAATGTAAGAGAGCCGGCTGAAATAAATGATACGGGCTGCGGTCAATAACAGTAATTTGTGTATCTGTTCCCAAGCGATAATTTAATTCACTGGCGCATACCAGGCCGCCGACTCCACCGCCTAGAATCCCAATCTTAATCTGCTTCATATCCGCATCTACTCAATATTACCACTAATCAACTACAGCCATCGCCTGGTTTTTGCACAATACTTTTCGTAATCTTCTCCGAACCGCTCTTTTAATTTTTTTTCTTCTCTGTAAACTTTGACAAAAAAAGCGTATACGAGAAAAACAAAACTTAGGGCAAGAATAATATATGAGCCGACTAACAACCCGACTGAGACAAGCATGACGAAGGTCAATAATATCAAAGGGTTTCTCGAGTATTGGTACGCACCTGCTGTAACAAGCTCACGGGACGGATAAAAACGGTCATAAGGTTCAATCGACCAGCTCGCCCAGGCAAATAAGGCAAGGCCCGCCGTATAAGGTATTACGGCAAACAAATTGAATGGGCTCCAGAAATTAGACAAATAACGCCGGCCTAAAATTCCTGCAGCTAAAATACCTGCCATTATTAGCTGGCTGAAAAAAAGATGCTTTATAAAAGAATCCAGATGATATGGTTTTTGTCTTATCTTATTCATAATGTAGAGCCCTAACTATATTAGTTTTTGCTGCCCTATATGCCGGATATATTCCGGCAGCAACAGATAATACAATAGCAAATATTCCTCCTAAAATCATAGCACTAGTTGGTACGGTATATGGCACTGGAAAACTGGTTAATATTGACGTTGCAACAATCATAAAATAAGCGGCAAAAGTCCTCCGATAATCCCTATGAATGAGCCGATCAAACCTATTATTACCGCTTCTACTATTATCAGGTTTCCTACTTGTTTCGCATAAGAACCTAGAGCCCGCAAAATTCCAATTTCTCTTTTTCTCTCCATTACGCTCATGGTCAGCGTATTTACTATCCCAAAAGCAGCAACTATTAAAGCTATAAGAACGATAGCGTCCATCAAGTAAAAAGAAGTTGCAATATCTTTGTTGACCTGTCTGTTTATGTCTTTTGTAGTCATTACGAACACGCCGTGCTTAGAAACTTTTTCCTCTAGATTTTTTTTAACCTTCGTTAATGTGTAGCCCTTTCTAATATCAACATCAAAAACGTCGACATCATCAGTTTTGAAATAACTTTTGAGATCTTGCCAGGCTAAGATTACCGAGCCTTCTTCCGATACAAAATCCGATACAATTCCGACAACCTCAAATTTTTTCTTGCCTGCCGTTGTTTTTAGAGAAAGACTATCACCCATCTTGTAACCGTAATTATCTCTAAGAGCAGTCGAGATAATAACGTTATTGCCTTTTTCCAGTTTGTCATAGGCGTCTTTTTTGTTTCCGGCAAAAAAGTAATAGTTTAAAATTATTCGAGATTTTTCCGGACGGCTGGCGATAATAGTAACCGGCTCTTTCTTAGCAGTTTTAGCTTGTAAAAACTTTACCGGAGTAACTTCTTTAACTCCTTTGGTTTTTTTAATCTCTTTCTCCATTCCAATGTCCATTGGAACAGTCTTGCCCAGCTCGAGCCCGTATCCGATTTTAGGCCGGATGAATAAATCTATATTTATCGACGAATTGATCCACTGCTCAAATGAGCGCTGATAGCTGATATTCATAGCTTCGATTCCTATTACCATCACCAGGCCAATTAGGAGAGCTGAAATTGTCAGAGCACTTCTTAGTTTTGCTCTGCTTAAATTACGGCTAGCCACCTTTGAGCTTTTCACAAAAAATAATAGTTTATGCACAACAAAACTTAACGGTTTGATAAGAACCGGTAAAATCAAGGTAATCCCCGCTAAAATTGCGAAGTTTGCCGTTTTCATCAAAGTGATTTTAAAGTTCGACTGCTCCGGATAAAATACTACCGAAAAAGAAACCGTGATTAGAGCAAGACCGATAATCCACCCTCTTTTTTCCAACCAGGCGCTTTTGTGCAAGATGTGTCCCTTAAAAACGGCAATCGGAGATGTAGTGCTCGCTTTTCTGGCCGGATAAAGCGCCGAAGCAATACTCACTAATAAGCCTACGGAAACTGCCGTCAATATCGACTGTTTGCTGATAATAACCTCACCAAGATAGCTGTTGTAAATTCCGGACATTGTAGAAAAAACCGCAGAAGCCAGATAGTGCCCTAAAAAGATTCCAAAGGCAGAGCCCAAAACACCAAGGATTAAAGCTTCGATAAGAACAAGAATAATGATTTGTAAACCGCTAGCTCCAATTGAGCGCAAACTGGCAATTTCTTTGCTGCGCTCGGCCAGATTCATAGAAAATGCATTAAATATCAAAAATGCGCCCACAAAAATTGCAACTAAGCCAAAAAAATCAAGCGCTATTTTTATGCTTTTCATCAGTCTTTCTGCATCTTTGCTGCGTGTAGCCGGTCTCTGTACTTCAAAACCACTGCCTAGTTTCTTTTCAATAGTGCTTATAGCTTTATCAATATCACGGCCTTTGTTAAGCTTTACGTCCGCCTTGTCGATTTTCTTGTCCATGGCAAGTATTTTTTGACCGTTTTTAAGATTTATAAATCCAATGGCTCCATTTTCCTGGCGGGCCGGCCCTACTTTTTTAAGCAGACCCCTAATTTTTAAATCTGTCGGCCCTTTTTTAGAAAGTACCGTTACTACAGAGCCGACTTTTAGAGAATTATCTTTTGCAAACTCTTCTTCTATCAGTAAATCGTTACCGTCTTGATCGAGAAAACGTCCTTTTTGAAGTTTGTATTCGCGAAGCTCTCTATCTACCGAGGGATTTATCCCCATTAAAACAAAGCTAATCTTGTCTTTAAATGGCTGTCGAGAACTTTTTATTTTGCCTTTATAAAGCAAGCTGTATTTAGTAATGGAAGGATAAGATTTTTCAACATCATCTAGATCATCGATTTTCTTGAGAGTGCTTTCTGAAAAACCGTTCGGAGATGTAGA
>JAUUWJ010000142.1 GCA_030589175.1 Actinomycetes bacterium | reverse complement strand
CCCACATTCATATGGGGTTTTGTTCTTTCAAACTTTTGTTTTGCCATTAAATCTCCTTTCAGTCGCTAGCAGATAGCTTATGGCATATTGCTTATGGCATATTGCTTATGGTTGCAAACCTAATAAAATAATTTTCTTTATTACCTACCATCTGCGATTTGCTATCTGCCATCTGCTTATCAATTAGTAAGTTTTGTTTATTTATAAATTAAACAAAAAAAGTAGTCAAGTGTATTCCGGTATCTTAGTTTATCGGTGTATTGGTCTGAGGGGTAATAAATGTAGCGTAATGGTGGCAGTGATTGGATTTGAACCAATGACAACACGGGTATGAGCCGTGTGCTCTAACCAGACTGAGCTACACTGCCAAAAGACGGACTTAGATCCTTGACGCTGGACTCTGGAAGTTTTATTCCAGAATCTAGTATATAGCATCTAATTTCTGTTTTATGGAGCCGAGGATCGGATTTGAACCGACGACCCCATCCTTACCATGGATGTGCTCTACCAACTGAGCTACCCCGGCAATCTAGATTTTAGATTTTGGAAGTTAGACTTTGGTCAAGTCAAAAATATTTTAATGTCTTATCTCGATTTATGCGTCTAATATCCAATATCTAATGTCTAACATCTAGACTGGGTGGGGGGAAGAGGATTTGAACCTCTGTAGGCTACGCCAGCGGATTTACAGTCCGCCCCCTTTAACCAGACTCGGGCATCCCCCCAAAGAAACAATTTTCAAACTTCAATTGTCAATTATCAATAAAATAAAAAAGAAACTATCAATTAAAAATTAACAATAAAAATATATCAGAATTCGGAAATAAAGTAATTGTTTCTAAAGTTTTACATCTTTTCAGGTGCAGAAACGCCTAGTAATGATAGCACATTTCTTAAGGTTATATGAGCAGTATTGAGCAATGCTAAGCGAGCTTGTGACAGATTGTTATCCTCAGAAATTACCCGGATTTTAGAGTAAAAATAATGAAAAGAAGTAGCTAATTTATTTGCATACGTTGTCAAAAGATGCGGGGTGAGATTTAGGGCTATTTTTTCGACAATTTCTTCAAATTCTTCCAATACTTTTATTAAGTCGATTTCGCCTTCTTCTTTTAGAAGCTTGAGATTGACGTCTTTTACTCCTTTGTATTTAAGTCTTTTTTCTTTGGCAAATTTTAGTATTGAACATATTCTGGCATGAGCATATTGAACATAATAAACGGGGTTTTTATCTGACTGCTCCTTAACTAGATCTATATCGAAATCTAAAGTTGTATCAGTGGATTTTGTAAGGAAAGTGTAGCGCAAGGCATCTACACCGACCTCATCTATCAAATCATCAAGTGTAATAAGCTCTCCGGTACGCTTGCTCATCTTTACAGGTTTAGAACCTTTTTTTAGATTAACAAGCTGTCCTAAAATGATTTCTAACTTTTTGGGATCTTCTCCAAGAGCGATTATTGCTGCTCTTACGCGAGCTACGTAACCGTGATGGTCGGCTCCCCAAATATTTATGAGTTTATCAAAGCCTCTCTCAAGCTTGTTTTGATGATAAGCGATATCAGCGGCGAAATAAGTTGACTCATTGTTGCTTCTGACAAGAACACGGTCTTTTTCATCACCATGTTTACTTGTATTCAACAAGAGTGCTTCGTCTTTTTTATATGCTTCTTTTTTCTTTAATAAGGAGCTAATAATGTCTTCAATATTTTTGTTTTCATGCAAAGTGCTTTCTTCAAAATAATTGTCAAAACTCACTTTAGCTTTTTTTAAGGTAGCTTTTATTTCTTCAAGCTCTGTCATATAGGCTTTATTTCTTAACTCGTCTTCTTGTTCGATAATTTCCGGCCCATAATGGTACAGGAGAGAGCCGGCAATTGAATGTATATATTTTCCTCTATAAGCATTTTCCGGCCACTGAACTTTTCTCCCCAGTTTCTCCATGGCAGCAGCTTTAACTGAGGCAGTAAAAATTTCTATTTGTAAACCGTAATTGTTTACATAAAACTCTGTTTTTAAGTCATAGCTTGCTTTTCTTAAAACATTTGCTAATGTATCTCCAACGGCTGCCCAGCGGCCGTGTCCCAAATGAAGAGGGCCTACAGGATTAGCGCTTACGTATTCAAGAAGCACTTTTTGACCTTTTCCTATATCGAGTTCACCAAACTTTTCGTCTAAATCTTCTATGCGTTCTATCACTTGATAATACCAATCTTTTTTGAAGAACATGTTTATGAAGCCGGGCGGAGCGATTTGGACTTTATCTAAAAAACCTTTTGTGTCATCGATGTTTTTTTCTATTGCCTGGGCAATATCCATTGGGTTTTTTTTGATTAAAGGAGCGGCGATTAAAGCTGCATTTGTCGACCAATCACCGTATTTTTTGTGTCTAGGACGCTCAATACTAAATTCAAACTTTTTTACTTTTTCAAGCATTTTAGTTTTACTAACAGCTGACTTAATTATTTGTCTAATTTGTTCGCGAATCATAACAAAAGCATAACGGTTAGACGAGTAGATGGCTAGAACTGCTCGCCATGCTCTGTATGCAAATGGCTTAAGCGGGCGGGATCTGTATTGGCAGTTGCTTGGTAATTAATTACTCGGCTTTTTTGAACTTCAAGAGCCCGATTGATTTAAGATTTTTAACTTGCTTTGGCAGGGGACCGAAACGGTCAGCCATTTCTTTTAGCACGGATTCAAATTTGTGTTTTGTCTTAGCTTCGGCAAGACGCTGGTAAAAGTCGATTCTAAAAGTTTCTTGGGCTATATAAGTTTTTGGAATATAAGCGCTAATAGGCAAGTCTCTGCTCTTTGGTTTCTCTTTTGGTTTTTCTCCCCCAAGCTCTTCGATAGCGTTTTGGAGCAAGTGTGTATATAAATCAAAACCGACGGCTGCAATATGACCGCTTTGCTCGGCTCCCAGGATATTCCCGGCTCCTCTGATCTCTAAATCACGCAAAGATATTTTGTATCCCGAACCCAAAGCGGTGAAATTGGCTAGAGTTTTAAGGCGCTCGACAGCATTATCTGTTAGATGACGGCGGTAAAAAAGATAGGCAAAAGCTTGTTCTGTGCTACGGCCGACCCTTCCTCTTATTTGATAAAGTTGGGCTAAGCCAAAGCGATCGGCATTGTCGACTATTAGTGTATTTGCTTTGGCGATGTCAATACCGGACTCGATAATTGTAGTAGTCACCAATACATCGATTTTATTTTCCAGGAAATCAAGCATAACTTTTTCCAGCTGTCTTTCTTTGAGCTGGCCGTGCGCTACTTCTATT
>JAUUWJ010000081.1 GCA_030589175.1 Actinomycetes bacterium | reverse complement strand
AAGATTCGGGCTGAAAAGCTGATGGGCAAAATCGGAATCGATCAGAGTCGCAGAATCCAGGGCCTAGGTTCAAAGCAACGCCAATCACTACTAGAGGAGATTCAGTAGGTCAATTCGCAAAAAAAATAAGCTTTTTGTAATATCAGGGCCCTCGGGCTCAGGAAAAGGAACCTTAGTTAAAAGGCTGCTGAAGGAAAGAATAGATTTAGATCTATCTGTATCAGCTACAACTAGAAAGCCAAGAGCTGGAGAGGTAGAGGGAAAAGATTATTATTTTATTTCCGAAAAGGCCTTTTTGGAAAAGATAGACAGTAATGGGTTCCTTGAATGGGCGAGGGTCCATGGTTTTTTGTATGGCACTCTAAGAAACGAAATTGAAGAAATAATTGCAAAAGAACATCGTGCGATATTGGAAATTGACACGCAAGGTGCTAATCAGGTCAAAGAAAAAAAGCCTGATTCTATTTTAATATTCATTAAGCCGCCATCACTGGAGAGCCTTGAGTCAAGACTGCGTAAAAGGGGAACAGAAAAAGAAGAAACAATAAAACAAAGACTTACTGATGCCAAAAGTGAGCTTGAGCAGGCAGATAAGTATGATTATGTTATAATAAATGAATATGTCGATAAGGCTAGCTCAAAGCTTAGTGAAATAATAAAAAAGGAAAGTGAAAAATGATTAGATATAATATAGATGATTTATTGGACAAAACTAACAGCCGCTACACTTTGATTATTGCTGTGGCAAAAAGAGCACGTCAGATTAAAGATTATTTAAACGCTGTTAAAAGACACGAAATACCTCACGTAGTACCTCCTCAGGTGGATTTAGAGGAAACTGTAAAAGGAGAAGCTGTCTCAATTGCTTTAAGAGAGCTTGTAGATAGCAAACTAGAGTACAGTCAAGAAGAAAAGCCCGCCTAAGAAAACACAGCACTTAGCAACTAATTGTGAATGAGGGGTTAAAATCAACAAAAATATTATTTTGGGAATATCGGCTTCGATAGCTGCATATAAAGCTCCGGAAATAGTTAGAAATTTTGTTGGATCAGGAGTGAGTATACAAGCTATTTTAACACCTAAGGCGACTGATTTTATTGGTCGAAGCACCTTAGAAGCTTTAACAGGTAACGTTGCTCCGACTTTTAAGGACATCGGCGGACACGATTATTTAAAATATATTAAATTGGCCAAAAAAGCGGACTTAATAGTTATAGCTCCGGCAACCGCCAACATAATAGCTCACATTGCTCACGGGTTGGCATCAGACTTACTTGAAACTTTAGTTTTGGCCAGAGGATGCCCCTTACTTATTGCCCCGGCAATGAATGAAAATATGTGGAATAACGATATTACTCAAGAGAATGTAAAAAAGCTAAAAAGTCTTGGGGTTGATTTTGTTGGACCCGCTAAGGGTGATTTGGCTTGCGGGGACGAAGGTACCGGGCGATTGGCTAGCATCGAAGATATTATAGCTGCTGCTAAAAAAATAATAGAAAATAAATGAAAAAAAAAGCCTTAGTTACAGCAGGCCCCACTCGCGAAAACATTGACCCTATTCGTTTCATATCAAACCGAAGCAGCGGTAAAATGGGCTACGCGATAGCAAAAGCACTTGGCCTAAAAGGAGCTCATGTAAAGCTTATAAGCGGACCGGTTGAATTAGGGCCGCCAAGTTCAGTTGAATTAACGATTGTTGAGACAGCAGAAGAAATGGCTGAAGCCGTTTTTAAGGAATTTAACTGGGCTGACGTTATAGTTATGGCAGCTGCCGTATCTGATTATAAACCTGCTAGTGTATCATCTCGAAAAATAAAAAAAGAAGAAAATAATATCGATATTCGTTTTGAAAGAACTCAGGATATATTATTAGAAATGGGCCGAAGGAAAAGAGCTGACCAGATTCTTGTAGGGTTTGCTTTAGAAACTGAAGAATTAATAAAGAATGCCACAAAAAAACTGCGCGAGAAAAATTTAGACATTGTTATTGCTAATAGTGAAAAAGCCCAAAGCTCGGATATGGCTGACATATGGATAATTGATAGAAAGGGCAGTCGAGAGCTCAATAAAATGTCAAAAGAAAAGTTAGGCGAAATTATTGCAAACAAAATTTTGAATTACAACAAGTTTAGTGAATAGTGAAAAGTGAGAAGTGAGAAGTAAAAAGTGAGATGTGAGAAGTGAAGAGTGGATATTGAATGGCAAAAAGTAAAAAGTTGCTACCTACTAGGGTTTTCCGGTATCCTTTGTTCTTTATCTGACATCTGGCATCTGGTATCTGTTTATCGAATAACAAACAACGAATAACAAACAACTAGCTTGTTTAAGTTTGACAAGGGCATATAAGTTTGTTTAAATATCAACAGTTGCTTGACAAAATAATATTGTTCTTATCAAGAGAGGTATGAGGGAACGGGCCCTATGAAGCCTCGGCAACCTGCTTAACGGTAAGGTGCTAATTCCCGCCTTTGGGAAAGATAAGGGAAGACTAAATAATAAACCCTTTTCTTTTCAAAAGAATAGGGTTTTGTTAATTATAGGAGGTATCTATGACAAGACGGTACAAATTCACTTCTGAGTCAGTTACAGAGGGTCATCCTGACAAAATATGCGATCAAATATCGGATTCTATCTTGGACGCGATTTACAAGGACGACCCCCAAGCACGCGTGGCATGCGAAACGCTGGTAACTACAGGCCTTGTAGTGGTTGCTGGTGAGATATCAACTAAAACTTACGTTGATATTACTAAGATTGTCAGGGACACGGTTCGCGAAATAGGCTATACAAGAGCAAAGTTTGGTTTTGATGCTGATACGGCTGGAGTTATTACGTCAATTGATGAGCAATCGCCAGATATTGCAGTTGGTGTTGACACTGCTTATGAGCAACGCACAGGAGAGCCACACGAACATCCGGTAGATGATAAGGATTTGGACAAAATAGGTGCAGGCGATCAGGGCATGATGTTCGGCTATGCCTGCCGTGAAACTAAAGAGTTAATGCCGATGCCGATTTTACTGGCTCATAAATTAGCACATCGTCTGTCAGAGGTTCGTAAGGCTGAAGTATTACCATACTTACGCCCGGACGGTAAAACTCAGGTGACAGTTGAATATGAAGATGGAAAACCGGTAAGAATTGATACGGTTCTTATTTCAACTCAACATCGGCCAGGGGTAGAGGTAGAAGATTTACTGAGACCGGATTTAATAGAGCATGTCATAAAACCTGTTTTGCCTGAAAAATTAACCAACTATGATGATTTAAAAGTATTAGTTAATCCCACTGGTATTTTTGAAAAAGGCGGACCTATGGCTGACACAGGTCTTACTGGAAGAAAGATTATTGTAGATACTTACGGTGGAATGGCGCGACATGGAGGAGGAGCATTTTCGGGTAAAGATCCAACAAAAGTCGATCGTTCAGCGACTTATGCGGCTCGCTATGTAGCAAAGAATGTTGTAGCGGCTGGGTTAGCCGATAAATGTGAAGTCGAGTTAGCTTATGCGATTGGTGTTGCTCATCCCGTTTCAACCTTTGTTGAAACATTTGGCACAGAAAAAATCGACGCAAAAAAGATAGAGGATCTTATCGTTCACCATTTTGATTTGAGGCCGGCGGCGATAATAAGAGACCTCAATTTAAGAAGGCCGATTTACAAGAAAACGGCTGTTTACGGCCATTTTGGTCGTCAGGATTCCGATTTTACTTGGGAAAATACGGATAAGGCAGAAGAGCTTGCCAAAGCGGCAGGAGTTAAAAATACGAATATTGTAGAGATAGGAAAAAAGTAAATTAGTTATTGGTTACTGGCTGTGTAATGGCAATTTGTTTTAGTTTTTGATTGTAGTTATTAGATCTTAGCTTTTATTTTTTATTTTGTTTGTTCGTGTCTATGCTATTCTTTACCCTCTACGCTTTACCCCCTACAATGAGTTTATGGAACGAGCGTTTGCAAAAGTTGCCGTAAATCTTTCAACGAACAAGTCTATAAAAGCATTTATCTACAAGGTTCCCAAAAACAAGATCGTGTCAGTTGGATCTATCGTTGTCGTGCCTTTTAGAAACTCTGTGAAAGCAGGATATGTTGTCAGTCTTGAAGATAAGTCAAATATCAAAAAGGTAAAGTCTATAGTTTCGGTTGTAAGAGAGCTAGATATATCCAAGGAAAACCGTATGCTGGCTAACTGGATTGCCAAGCATTATTTATGCTCACAATGGGCAGCGGCAAGATTGTTTTTACCGCCGGGATCAAATATCAAAATAAAAAGGGAAAATACTGATAACGGATCAAATTATTCGGTTCACTTGAGAGAACCGAAACAAGTTAACTATCTTAAGATCTTAAAAAAATTAGAAAATGGGACTGTTTTACAAAACAAATTAAGTTCTGTAATTGAAAAAGCAAATTTAATCGAGAAAAGCAAAGCGTTAGAAATTGTCGAGTGCTCTACCTCCGTACTTGAAAAACTGATAGAAAAAGGCATAGTAGGTGTTGTTAAAAAACCTTTAAATGAGATACCTGGAGCAGACTATAAAGAACGTTATGAAAAGCCAAAAAATTTGACAATTGAGCAAAAGAAGGCACTATCTGCTATAAGGAATAAACTTAATTCTTCAAATGCCGCCACATTTTTACTAAACGGTGTGACTGGCAGCGGAAAAACGGAAGTTTATGCTCAAGCTATTGAGACTGCGCTCGAAAAAGACAAGAGCGCTATTTTACTGGTTCCCGAAATAGCGATGTCGGTTCAAATGGTAGCCAGGCT
>JAUUWJ010000215.1 GCA_030589175.1 Actinomycetes bacterium | reverse complement strand
TTCTTAAAACGCTCAATTTCTACAATATCGACACCCATACCAGCGATAGAATTTAAAACCATAAATAATTCTCCTTAAAAATCCTAAGCACTAAATCCTAATCTCTAAACAATATCTAAATACAAATTTCTAAATTATAAAAGTTTTGAGCATTTGAACATTAGAATTTTGAACTTGTTTAGAGTTTAGATATTCGAATTTAGGATTTTTCATTCTACAGTTACACTTTTAGCTAAATTTCTGGGTTGGTCAACATTTAGTCCTTTTGCCTTTGCCATATAATAAGCAAATAGCTGAAGTGGAATAATTGTTGTGATAGGTGACAGCGCTTCATCAATCAAAGGTACGGTTATATATTTTTTCAAGTAATTCTTAAGCAGTTTTTCATTCTCAGAGATAACAGCTATAACATCTGCCCCTCTGGCTTTCACTTCTTCTATATTAGATACGACTTTTGCATAAGTCTTACTTTTATTAGCCACAGCGACGATTGGGCAATTCTCGTCTATAAGAGCAATCGGCCCATGTTTCATTTCTCCGGCAGCACAACCTTCCGCATGTATGTAAGAAATCTCTTTTAGCTTTAGGGCGCCTTCAAGAGCAACCGGCAGACCGAACCCTCTTCCTAGAAATAAAAAGTCGGGTTTCTTGTAGTACTCACCGGCTAATTTTTCAATTGCTTCAGCAGTCGAGAGAGCTTCCTCTATTTTCGCAGGTAAAGTCAATATATCTTCGATTTTCTTTTGAATCTCAGCATCACTTAGCGTTCCTCTAACCTTTGCAAGTTCTAATGCCAATAAATAAAGGACACTTATTTGGGTCGTAAAAGTCTTTGTTGCTGCCACCCCTATTTCCGGCCCGGCTTGGGTTAGCAAGACTCCGTTAGCTTCTCTAGTTATCGTGCTTCCCAAAACATTAGTTATTGCTAGAGTCTTTTGGCCTCTGTTTAGCGCTTCTTTTACTCCAGCAAGTGTATCGGCTGTTTCTCCAGACTGAGTTACGGCTAGGATTAGAGTGTTCTCGCTCAGCACCGGAAAACGATATCTAAACTCTGAGCTTATATCTATTTCTACCGGCAAATTTGCCCATTGCTCTATTATTAATTTTCCAACCCAAGCTGCGTGATAAGATGTTCCGCAAGCGAGTACGAAAATCCTGTCTATTTCTTTAAGATCAACCTTTTTCAGGCCTAAAAAGCTAAGATCTATCTTTTTCCCGTTCAGGTAGGCTCTAAGCGTTTCCTTTACTGCTTTTGGCTGCTCATATATCTCCTTGAGCATAAAATCTTCGTAGCCGCCTTTTTCAGCAGCTTCCAAGTCCCAGGTTACTTCAATCGGCTTCTTGTTCACCTTTTTGCCGTTACTGTAAAAATCTACGCTGTTTGCTTTTAATATTGCGATTTCATTATCATCCAAAATTGAAATATTTCTAGTCTTTTCCAAAATTGCCGGGATATCCGAAGCTACAAAATTTCCATCTTTTGCAGAGCCGATTACCAGCGGGCTGTCTTTTCTTGCTGCAATCAGAGTCTCAGGTTCGTTTTTGTTCATTACCGTAATTGCATATGAGCCTTTAACTTTACTTAAAGATTTTTCTACCGCTTCACGAAAACTCGTTGTTTCTTTAATATTTTCTTCTACCAAGTGAACAAGCACTTCCGTATCAGTCTCGGAACAAAATTTATGACCTTTACTTTTTAGCTCTTTTTTTAACTCTTGGTAATTTTCAATGATTCCGTTGTGCACTAATGCAATATTGTTTTCACAACAAACATGAGGGTGAGCATTTAAAACAGAGGGTATACCATGCGTCGCCCATCTTGTATGTCCGATACCCATATTAGAGTCATACTTTTTTGAGTTTAACTCGTTTTCCAAGTTCTTTAGATTTCCCTTTGACTTAATAATCTCAATATCGTTTGAGCTAGCCAAAGCGATTCCTGAAGAATCATATCCGCGATATTCTAATTTTTTTAGTCCATTTATTAGTATGGGAAGGCACTCTTCAGAGCCAATATATCCTACTATTCCACACATTAGCAAAATTCCTTTTCAACAACTTTTGCCACTCTTCCGGCAACTTCCTGAGCATGGTTTTGGCTATCGCTTTCTGTCATTACTCTAATCAAGTCTTCCGTTCCCGAAGGCCGCACTAAAATGCGGCCTCTTTCCCCTAAATCATTTTCCGCTTCCCTTATTGC
>JAUUWJ010000264.1 GCA_030589175.1 Actinomycetes bacterium | reverse complement strand
ACCACCCATAAAACATTGAGAGGGCCTAGGTCGGGGTTTATTCTTTGCAAAGAAGAGTATGGCGAAACGATAGACAAAGCTGTTTTTCCCGGCATGCAGGGAGGACCTCTGATGCACGTAATTGCCGCTAAAGCGGTTGCTTTTAAAGAAGCGGCAACTGAAGAGTTTAAGAGCTATCAGCAGCAAGTTGTAAAAAATGCGAAAATACTAGCTCAAGCTGTAGCGAAAGATGAAGGCATTCGTTTAGTTTCCGGCGGGACGGATAATCACTTATTCTTGGTCGACTTGAGTAAAAAGCAGATATCGGGAATCGATGCTCAAAATGCTCTAGATAGTGTAAACATTACTGTCAATAAAAATACTATTCCTTTTGAAAAGCTAAGTCCTTTTGTAACTAGCGGAATCAGAGTCGGGACACCGGCAATTACAACCAGGGGAATGAAGGAAACTGAAATGGAAATAATTGGCGAACTGATGATCAGGACGCTAAATAACTTAGGTGATGAAATAGTATATAACCAGGTTAGAAAAGAAGTAGAAAAGCTGGTTAGTGTCTATCCGCTTTACGAAGAGTTAGAAGAGAGGATTTAGAAAACTATGGCTTACCAGCAATTAGAGCACCCTTTAATCAGTCACAAGCTGACAATGCTAAGAGACAAAAATACGGGAAGCGCTGATTTTCGTTTGTTAGTAAAAGAGTTAGCTTCTATTCTAGCCTATGAAGCTAGCCGACAATTTAGTCTTGACTCAATCGAAGTTGAAACTCCGCTTGAAAAGACTAAGGGGGAGACTCTTTCCGGAAAAAAAGTCGGTATTGTGGCGATTTTAAGAGCGGGACTGGCGATGGTTGATGGCGCTCTTCAGCAATTTCCAAATGCTAAAGTTGGCCACATCGGCTTATGCAGAGATGAGAAAACTCTTGCTCCCGTACAGTATTACCTGCGCTATATTGATAAACTTGATTTACGAAATTTGTTGATAGTAGATCCGATGCTAGCAACGGGAGGTACGGCAAGTGCCGCAATCGATTTGCTAAAGAAAAAGGGAGCACAAAACATAATCTTACTGAACATTATCTCTTCGCAAGAAGGAGCGAAAAATCTTATTCATAAGCATCCTGATATCGAAGGTTTTACCTGCGCAATTGATCCGGGGTTGGACAAAAATGGCTATATAGTTCCCGGTTTAGGTGACGCCGGTGACAGAATATTCGGAACAGCGTAAAAAGCGGATATTAGATACTAGATCTTGGTGTTGGAAAAAGAAAAAATATGGAAAATAATTGGAATAATTTATGGATGATGTTGGAGTTCTAAATACAAAAAAAGCAAACAGCGAATCATCACAGCCCAAAAAGGACAGGCCGAGTTGGGAAGAATATTTTACAAAGATTGCCGAAGAGGTTTCTACTCGCTCTACTTGCCTAAGGAGGCAGACGGGGGCGCTAATAGTTCGCCAAAAGAGGATTTTGGCAACCGGTTATAACGGAGCTCCTTCAGGCCTTAAGCACTGTTCTGATGTGGGTTGCTTGAGGGAAGAAAACAATATTGCTTCCGGAGAAAGGCATGAGCTCTGCCGCGGGTTACACGCTGAACAAAATGCAATTGTGCAAGCTGCATTATA
>JAUUWJ010000069.1 GCA_030589175.1 Actinomycetes bacterium | reverse complement strand
AAAGAAAAATTTTATAAATTAATTAATATTATTACTTGCGACATAGATTAGTTATCTATTGTTTGTCTTATTGAATTTACTAATTAATTAAGGAACCACTATCTAAAAATCACCTTATTTCTTCGGTATCCGTTTTATTATCTGCAAAATGGATAGCTAACTACTATGGCAAAAGGCAGATATTCTTATTTCAAGATTGTAGGGATAGTTAGCTTAATAACAGTTTTGTTATTATTAAGCTTTATATTCTCCCTTCGCCGGCCCAAAGAGATTGAAATCACGAAAGAAAGTAAAATCCTTAAGCCAAAAAAAGATATTAAGGCGGATTCAATTCTAGTGAAATTTAAGGCCGGCACTAAATCTAAAACAAAAGAAAATATTTTCAAAGAAGAAAAAGTTGAAGAAACAAAAAAGATAAGAAAACTTGCTACCTACGAAGTAAAACCTGAAAAAGAAGATATTAGCAAAACAATCAAAGAGCTTGAAGCGAATAACGCAGTGGAATACGCTGAACCGAATTATAAAGTTTCTGCATTGGCGGCATCGCTTAGAACACCGAATGACCCCCTTTTTAATTCACAATACGGACTAAGAAAGATAAGTGCGCCGGCTGGCTGGGACAAAGAAACAGGTTCGTCGAATGCAGTTAAAATTGCAATTCTCGATACGGGTGTCGATCTTGGTCATCCTGATTTAGCCGGGAAAATAGTTAGCGGCTATGATTTTATAAACAATGACTCTTCTCCTCAAGACGATAACGGACATGGAACTCATGTTGCCGGTATAGCAGCGGCCATTACAAATAATGCTGTTGGAGTTAGCGGAACAAGCTGGGGTGCAAATATCATGCCGGTAAAAGTCTTAAACAGAAAAGGTTCAGGCTCCTATCAAAGTGTAAGCAATGGCATCATTTTTGCAGTTGATACCGGAGCAAGGGTCATTAATTTAAGTCTTGGCGGCTATACTTTCTCAAGAACATTGCAAAACGCCACCGATTATGCTTATTCAAGAGGAGCTGTTGTTGCTGCAGCAGCCGGTAATGCTGGCAACAGATCAGTTTTATACCCGGCCGGAAACAGAAATGTACTGGGTGTTGCTGCTACAGACTCAAATGATAGGAGAGCTTCATTTTCCAACTATAATGGCACGGTAGATGTAAGTGCGCCCGGAGTTTCAGTTTTAAGTACTTATATAGGCTTAAGATATGCATACGGCAGTGGAACTTCGATGGCCACCCCTTTTACCAGTGGTTTAGCAGCTTTGATATTCAGTCAAAATCCAGGTTGGTCAGCCGGTCAAGTAAATTCATCAATTATGCTGCAAAGCGATGATTTAGGAGCAGCCGGTCGAGATGATTTCTACGGTTACGGCCGGATAAATGTAAATGCCTCCCTTAACAAAAGACCTTCAATTAGCCGTTTTAGTTTACGAAATAACAGTTTCTTGCGAGGAAGGAAAGTTTTAAGTGTATCGGCAACTGATGGCACCGGTATCATAAATGTTGCTTTTTTGTTTGACGGTAGGACATTTGCCAATGATAGTTCTCCTCCTTATACAGCAGTAATAAATACAAGAAGTTATAGCAATAAAAGACATACTTTTGGCATAAGGGTAACAAATTCAATAAATAGAACAACATCTTTGAGTCGAATAGCTTACATCGACAACTATAGACCCCGGACTTTCGCGAAAAGGTCAAGCGCCAGAAGGCGGGGTCGCAGAAGAATTGCAAGAGTACGAATTTATTGGAAAGTAAGAGACCCCGCTACCCGTAATCGAGCAATAGTAAAACTTAAAATTAAAAAAAGGTTCAGATCGAGAGCAAAAGCCAGAAGAAAAGCTTTATATCTACGGCTTTACAAACGGTATAAAAGCAAATATCGAAGAACAAAAAACCGAAGGCTGAAAAGGCGCTATCGCAAAAGAGCGAGAATTTACTTAAAAAGGTACAGACGAATGAGCGTATGGACTTATCGCTCGGTAAAAAGCATAAATTACGGGCTGACAAGGATTAATAAGACTAGAAAATATATCTGGCGCACAAGAAGAGCCGGAGTTTACAAATTTTACGTTTTGTCTAAAGACAGAGCCGGCAATTCGCAAAGAAAGGTAGCTAAGAATTTCATAATAGTAAGATAAGGTATTAAAAATACTCACCGATCTGCTCCGCTTAAGTAAGGCTTATCTAACTCTTATTCCTTTTCCCATGTAAAGTTTAGCATTGCTCTAAGCATATGCGGTATTATTATGTAAATGAATGTGTTAGATTTTCGACTGCTACGATAATAATGAAAAAAAAGATTCTTATTTTTCTTTCTCTAATCTTCTTTGCTGTTTTAGCTTATTTTGCCTATCTGAACTATCCTCACTTCGCATATTTTTTGGACCAAAAAAAATTGGATAGAGTTTTCTCGACCGCTCCCAAAAAAACACCTAAAAAGTTTCTAGTTAAGCCTGTGCCCACTAAACTGGTCATTAAGAAGATTAAATTCAGTCAGAACATTGTTTACGCCAAAAGAGATATGGCGAGTCAACTGAAAGCCTTAAAAAAGGGACCGACTCACTACGGAGGAACAGCTCTACCCGGTCAAATCGGAAATATTATTATAGGCGGCCACTATGTCAGCTATACCTTCAAAGACCTTAATAAAGTAACTAAAGGCGACTTCATAAAGCTGCTTACGCCGATTCAGAATTTTAAGTATAAAGTAATTGAGACAAAAGTAGTCAATGAAAACGCTCTCACTGAAGTTAAGAAGTACGGCAACAAAAATGAACGCTTATTGACACTTTATACTTGTGTTTATCCATCAAGTATCACAAAATCAAGGTTTTTGGCAGTAGCAAAGCAAATATCTCCATAAGAACTTAGTTTTTAGCGAGCTAAAACCTTAGCAAGCTCCCAAGTGTTTAAATCTAAGACTTTTCTTTTTTGAGCCACTTCTTTAAGAGAAGTTAAAGCAACTTTTCCTTCTATCCAGCCGATAAGCTTTCCACTTGTTCCTTCATCGAGCGCTTTAACAGCAGCACCACCTAATCTTGTTGCCAGAAGTCGGTCAAAAACGGACGGAGAGCCGCCTCGCTGAACATGGCCTAGAACAGTAACCCTTAATTCATAATCAATTTCTTGTGAGTGTTCCTTAAAGTATGTTGTTATCTTTTGAGCATTGTTCTTTGCACCATCGGTAACTATCACAAGAGCGTACTTCTTTCCTTTCTTATAAGCTTTCTTTAGTTCAGCCGCGATTTTTTCCGGCTCCATCTCAAATTCAGGAGTTATTACAATTTCGGCCCCACCGGCAATCCCAGCTATCATAGCTAAATATCCATATTTTCGTCCCATGACTTCAACCAAGAAAGCTCTTTGGTGAGAAAGAGCTGTAGTTTTTATTTTATCTATTGACTCAATAATTGTATTTAGAGCAGTATCTGCTCCAATCGAGATATCAGAGCCGTACAAATCGTTATCTACAGTTGAGGCCACCCCTACAACCGGCAATCCTAATTTATGGAGAGCATAAGCTCCTTTTTGAGAGCCATCTCCGCCTATTACAATTAACCCTTCTACTCCCCTGTTTTGCAGATTAGTTAAACATTTCTTCTGAGCTATTAACTTTTTATATTCTTCACACCTAGCCGTACCTAAAAATGTACCACCGCTCTGTAAGACACCACTTACATCTCGAATCCCAAGCTCTACACCTTCATTTTGCAGCAAGCCAGCAAATCCTCTTTTTACCCCGAACATCTTAAAACCTAAGTCTATGCCGGTACGAACTACAGATCTCACTGCGGCATTCATTCCCGGTGCGTCTCCCCCACTTGTAACTACGGCAATGTATTTCATAATTAGTCCCTTTTAATAACAAAATTTGCTATTTCTAGACTTCCCCTTCCCTAATAAACGTAAAAAACGGCACTAAATTCAAATTTATGAACTTTCTTTAATAAATCTTATACCTACTTGCAAAAAACAGGTTTTGATGAAATGAACAGTTAATTAAACAAGTCCTATATATACTACCTCAAGTACCGCTCAATCACTTAATTAGAGATTAGATTACCTTATGCTTGGATATAACATAACAAAATTCAAATGAATTAAGGATGTTGACGGCTTCACATGTTTAGGAAAAAATGCGCGTAAGAGTATTTCTAAAGACGATTTTTTCAATAACAAAAGTAACTTTCTGGATAGTTTATATCCTGGGAGCAATCACGGCGATAGTTTTTGCCGTGCTTATAGGACTATATTCTACTAACGTTTATACTGTCGCTGTTCTTATATTGGCTCTTTCTGCAATCTCAGCAGTCTTGCTGCTAATAATAATAAACTTTTTAATCCGTATCATCAGTGGGTATTTTGAAAAACGTCGTCAGTCAACTAAAAAAAGAATTAGAAAATTAATAAGCAAAATCTTAAAAGCAAAACCAAAACAACGAAATTGGCAAAGTCTAATGATTTACTTTAAGAAAATGGATTCTATAGAATCAGCTAGCCGTTCACTTTCCAAAGAAAATGCTAAAGAATTAAAGAAAGCTTTAAGAAGTATGGGCGCAACCAAAATAATGGAGAAGCAAGCCCTGTATACATTGAGTACTTGGACGAGGATGAATGCAATCCGGTTGCTAGGCTGGTTAAAGGCGACACAAGAGATACCGCTCTTGAACAACGCACTTCACAATCCCGATCCATCTCTAAGTCACCCCGCATCTTTAGCATTAGCAGAATATGACTCAAAATCGGTTTTTACGGCATTGTTAGTCGCACTTGAGGAAGGGACTTTAGACCGATCATATCTTACAGCTGTAATCGAAATTTCGAAATATAGCAATCGTTTATCAATATTGCTCGATAGAACTCCAAACCTCGGCCCTGAAGCACGTTACTGGTGTGTTTACCTTTTAGGACGTTCTGAAGAGCATCGCGTCCTACCCTTGCTTGCCAAATTAAGTAAAGATGAAAATGCAGACGTGCGAGCTATGGTTGGCAGAGCACTGGGCTGGATTCCGGACAAAAAATACTCTCATATTTTGAGCACTTTGCTTGAAGATCCGGTGTGGTTTGTCCGAGCAACTTCTGCCCGTGCTGCAGGAACAATCGATGATGTAGGACTTATTGAAAAACTGGTGCCTCTTTTACTCGATAAACACTTTTGGGTAAGGCAAAATAGCGCTATGGCAATAGAGCGGTACGGTCAAGAAGCTTTGCCTCACCTGAAAAAGCTTTTGAAAGATAAGGACCGCTTTGCCAGAAATAAATCCGCGGAAATCTTAGGCAAAATAGGTTTTGTACAAAATAATATAGCAAAACTTAGCAAG
>JAUUWJ010000078.1 GCA_030589175.1 Actinomycetes bacterium | reverse complement strand
TTCCATTACTTTATCATATATTCTCGCTTAGCTGTTCGAGTTTAGGTGTTTGCTGGTTCTTGGTTCGTGGTTCGTGGTTCGTTTAGAATTGTACATACTTTTCACTTTTCACTTCTCACTTTTCACTTCTCACTATTTGGTACTCTAGATATACAATCCGCAAAATTATACTGTAATATCTACTTATAGCAATTTTTATACGGTTTTCGCAGAAAGGTCAAAATGAAAAAATTACTTGTTTTTTTGATAATCTTTTCAATTTTCTTTCTTATTTCCTTGTCAATAACAGGCCAAGTCAATTCTCAAGAACGCAACGCAAAATACGCTTCTAGAGAAGTGTTGGTCGTATTTAATCCAAAAACTACTTTAGCTCAAAGACAAGCGGCAATTAGAAGTGTAAATGCAAAGACAAAGCAATCTTTTTATGTAAGCGGCCTTTTGATCAGGCGAATTAAAGTGAAAAAAGGAAGTGTAGCAAGCACAATCAGAAAATTATCCAAAAATCCAAACGTTAAAGCAGCAGATAACAACGCTGTAGGCAAAGGTGATTGGGTGCCTAATGATCCCTACTATGCTTCAGGCGCCTTAAATAGTTTTCAATGGAACCTTAGCCGGATAAATATTGCCAATGCTTGGGATATAACCAGAGGGAAAGGAGTTAAAATCGCTGTTGTCGATTCAGGTCTTAAAAAAGGGCTTAGTGATATTAATTATAATAATGTTTTACGAGGCTATGATTTTTATAACTTGGATAATAACCCCACAGATGATAACGGACATGGCTCTCATGTAACCGGAATTATTGCCCAGGCTACGAACAACGGTATCGGTCCGGCTGGCATAGCTCCCGATGTCAAAATACTGCCGGTAAAGGTGTTGGGGAGTGACAATGAAGGTTTGGTTTCTACTTTCATTAAAGGGGTTAAATATGCTGCTGCCCGCTCACACGTGATAAATTTTAGTATCTCTTTTGATAAAAAAAATGATGTAGCCAAAGCAGTATTTGACAAGATTTACAATAAAGGAACTCCCATAATCGCCTCGGCCGGCAATGATAGTAAAACTTCGGTAGCTTATCCGGCTGCTTATTCTTCGCTAATTTCAGTAGCAGCAACTGACTATAATAACGTAATCAGCTACTATTCAAACAGAGGTCGCGGCCTAGACCTTTCAGCTCCCGGCGGTGATGTCACAAAAGATCTAAATGGCGACGGCTATGCCGATGGTATATTACAGCAAACTTTCGGAGGCGGTAGCGGCCCCGGAGGCGGTTATATTCTATATCAAGGCACTTCCATGGCTGCTCCTCACATTAGTGGAGTAGCAGCTTTGCTAATTTCTCAAGGTGTAAAAGGTGCAAGAAATATCAAAAGAGCTTTAACTATAACAGCAACCGACATTGGAACTGCAGGTTACGACACTACTTACGGACATGGTCTTGTAAATGCTGCCGCGGCGCTAAATTACCCAAAATCAACTCTCTCGTTAAAAGTGTCTAAAAGAAAAATAGTTTACAGAAACCGTATCAAAGTAAGCGGTACTGTAACGCCTGCCCGAGCAACAAGAATCAGAATTCAATCTTACGACCGAAGAAAAACTAAATGGAGCACTGTAGCAAAAACAACTTCACGTACAAATGGCTCTTATTCCAAAAAAATAAGGCCATCGCGTAACAGCATATTTAGAGCCTATTGGAATGGAACAAGTTCTGTGCTCGGACAAATGAGCAAGGGCAAAAGAGTTTATGTTAAGCCAAGGATAAGGGTCAAAGCTAAGAGAGTCCGTAACAGAAAAGGTGTTTATGCGATGTTAAACGGAACTGTTATCCCTAATCACAGGCGTCGTATCGCAATTATCAAGAAAAAAGTAGGCAGACGTTGGAGAAGAGTAGGCCGGGTGAGACTAAACAGAAGGTCGAGATATAGAATAGCTCTCAAGCTAAATCGGCGAGGTTTATATAAACTAAGAGTGTATTTTTCCGACTCTGACCATTTAAAAGGTGCGAGTAAAACCGTCCGAGTCAGAGGCAGATAAAATCTTAATATGCCAATTCATTTTTCTTTCAGAAATATTTCTAAATTAAAGTTCTAAGACAATGCGCGCATCCTTCCCTGTTAAATAGCTTTAAGAGCACGAAATCTGGCGGTTTAGGATAGGCCGTTTTGTAAAAATTTATTTTGAGGTGATAAATAATGCAATTCTTAGCTATAGGAAAATATGATCCGAGCTTGTCACAGCTCTCTCAGGTAGAACTGTTGCCGATTATGAGAAAAGGTATCAAGCAATTCGAAGAAGATGAAAGAACTCAATCTATTTATGGTTTAGCAGGAGAGCCTACAATAGCATTGATAACCGATGTCGATACAGCCGGTGAGCTCGACCAATTCTTGAGCCTGAACCCGCTAAGCATCAGTACGGACTGGGAAGTTCATTCACTAACAAATGCAAGTGAGCTGAATGAAACAATGACAATGCTAGAAGAAAAGGTAGTGTCATTCTTAAGATCCGTAGAGGAAGCTGAAGAGGAAGCAGCTGAAGAATCCGAAGAAGCAGTGTAAAAGCAGATAAAAAGCAGATACTGGATAGTGGACGCTGGATATTGGATTAAAGGGGACTAATTAAGGAAAACCACCGGTCTTTTACTGGTGGTTTTTTCTTAATAGTTTAAGTTTTAAAGCAAAAGCATATTTGTGTTTCGGTAATTAGGCGGCAGTTTTTAGATCTTCTCTCCTGAATGAATCTAAGATCTTACCTTCCCAAATAACATTTTCGGGAAAGACTTTTTCCGGATCCGTATGAACAACGTAATCCCAGTAAAAAGCCCATATTCCTAAAGTGATTACCGTTAAGAAAAGGTAGAGCCAATAATTTCTTTTTGGAGCGGTTATTTCGACTGTAACTGGAGTTTCAACAATACCAAGCTTTAGCCACAGAGCCGAGAAATCTTTAAGCAAATCTTTCTCTATTGCTTGAATGCGATACCAATCTACTAAGAGGAAATAATAGACATAAAGCAGCAGCAGGCCTCCTGTTAGCAGTATAAGAACTAGCCATAATATCGCGTGTTTCGGCCTCAATAATGAGAGTTCAGCTTCTAAAATCTTGCGTTCAATAACTTCTATTTCCTCAGATGCATCTATATTTTTCATTTGAGCAACTTCTTTTGAAGCTCCTAAAGCAGATGAAAACAACAACATCATTCGCTCAAAATGAGAATCTCTTCTGAAAATACGCATTGTAAGTACTATGAAATAAACTATTCCAAAAGTTATCCACGAAAGAAGAAGAAACAGCCACCAGTTTATCAACCGTCTGTCCGTTACTTCCCTTTCCATATACGCGCGCTCGAGATCGCTTAAATTTTTGAGCATGACTTTACTTACCCTAACCAAGCCACACTAGTCAAAAATAAAATAAATAAACTTGTGAACTGAATACTAAATTTAAATTTTGTCTATGCCCTTCATGACCTCAAAACTTCAAGAAGCACTATTCTTTAACCAGGCTAGCCTGGCGTTGCTGACGATCGTATTTTAAGACTCGCTCATAATGTCGTTCAGCCCTTCATGAATTATTAGCCCTATCCTTCTTCTTGCTTGAGATTATTTAGTCTTTCGAATTCCTAAAAGTAAAATATCATCAACTAAATTGTCTCCGGAAAAAGTGCGAGCATCATCTGCCAAACCTATTAGCAGCTCTTTTAAACCAAGATGAGCATTTTTTCTAACATAATTACGAACTCTTTCTTCTCCAAAAAGGTTCGCATTAACTCTAGCTTCTACTAATCCATCAGTGTACATAATCAAAGTATCATTCTTTCTAAATTTGATTTCCTTAAAAGGATAAGTTTGTTTCTCAATCACTGATACCGGTAAACTAGTTATTGTTAAGAAACAATCATCTCTGACAAAATAAGGATAAGGATTACCAGCGTTGGTAAATCTAAATACAGAAGTTTTAACGTCATATATTCCATAAGTAAGCGTAGTAAAACGCTCCGTTTCTTGCTTAAGCAGCGCTTCATTGATACTCGATAAAACCTGATCCGGAGATAAGCCGGTGTAGGCTCTATCCCTTAATAAATATTTTACCCTTGCTGTTTCTGCTGCTACACCTATACCTTTTCCAGCTATATCCCCTACAACAATCCCCCATCTTCCATCTGGCAGCTTAAAGAAATCGTAAAAATCACCCCCTACTTCTGCCTCTTTAGTCGCTGATTGATAATAAAAATCAATTTCTAGGCCTTTGATTTTAGGGATCTCTTGTGGAACTAAGCTTTTTTGTAGAATAGAAGCAATCCTGCGCTCTGATTCATAAGCACCTACTAATTCTACTCTCTCTTCCCTAATCCGACGTACCATTGGCCTGAAAATAACTAAAATATCCAGCAATATAGCGAGCAATATCAGACCTAGTGTTATACTTTGCAAAACAGTCTGTAAATTATGCTGAAAATTACTTTCTGCTTCCAGTTTTGTCACTACCTCGTCCAAAGAATCAAGCAACCTTCCTGAGGCAGCAGTTACTATAAACCGCAAATCAGAGTTATCTATTGTAAGCTTAGAAGCCGGGGTATTTGAAATAATTCTTGCTTTACTGATAAAGTTGCCTACTTGTTTATCAAGAAGAACGGGCGGGTCAAGAAATAACTCTTGTACTTCTGGTGACAGCTCACCGGGCAGTTTAAGGCTGGTGCTTCCGTTCATTAAACCATTATGCTGCTCTTCCATAAGATCAATATCTTCTTTTAGGTCGGCTCGTACCTCTTTTACTTCTTCATCGCTATCACCTATCGCCAAAAGCAAAGAAAACATGGTAATACGCTGCGATAACATTCTTTGATTGCCGCTTACATTGACTTCACGAGCTGTCGTCTCAGCATT
>JAUUWJ010000192.1 GCA_030589175.1 Actinomycetes bacterium | reverse complement strand
GAGACGGAGCTTAAGGAAAAGAAGCACCGTATTGAAGACGCTCTCTCTGCAACAAGAGCAGCAGTCGAAGAAGGCGTAGTTGCCGGTGGAGGGACAGTGTTGATCTCTGCATTGCCGGCATTGAGAAAAATGAAGTTAGATGACGCCGATGAGCAAACCGGTGCTCGCATAATCGAGCGGGCGCTTGAAGAACCATTGCGTCAGATTGCCAATAATGCTGGTATGGAAGGCTCAGTTGTAGTCGAAAAAGTGAAGGGATTAACTAATGGAAAAGGTCTTAATGCGCTTAATGGCGAGTATACTGATATGTTCAAAGCAGGAATAATTGATCCTGCTAAAGTTACTCGCTCAGCATTACAAAATGCTGCTAGTATTTCATCGCTTATTTTGACTACGGAAGCTGCGGTAGCAGAGAAACCGGAAGAAGAAAAAGCGGGTCCAATGCCAGGAGGTATGCCTCCCGGTGGCGGAATGCCAGGTATGATGTAAAAAATCGGACGTTAGATCTTAGACGTTTGATTTTGGAAATAAAAAGGACCCACAAAGTGGGTCCTTTTTAAATTGCACGATTTAAGTTTTTTACATTCGCTCCTCGCCAGTTTCAATTCGAGGATACAAATTATCCTTTAGTTCATCTTTTTTTGCTTTTGGTTTAATCTGTAAATGAGTTGTTCCACATATGCATTGATAGAGACTGTCTTCATACTTGTTATGCTCTCTAATGTTGAGTAAATGCATAGCCCAACCACAACGGGGGCAGATCATATAATAAATTCCTCCTTTACATCAATTGTTAGTTAACGGAATAAATGTTAGGTAATTTAACTAAGGTATCGGCAAGAAGTCGTAAAAACTTTAGTGGGCAGCATGAACTTATTCATGCTGCAGTTGTCAGTTGATAGTTGACGGTTGTTAGGAAATGCATTATATGAATGATAATCTCGGTGGTTTTTGTTGACAATAACGTATGCTAGATGTTATTCTTTGAAAAAATTTCTCCTCAAAATCTGAGATCTGAGAACTAACAACTGAGAACTAATTTGGAAAGTGAAGTAGGAAAAGGAAAAAAAGCAAGATTAGCTTATGGCTTTGATGATATAGCTATTGTACCTTCTCGTCGGACAAGGGATGCCGAAGAGGTCGATACAAGCTTTAGTCTGGGCTCTCATAAATTTAAACTGCCGTTTTTAACCTCGGCTATGGATGGTGTCGTTGATGTTGATATAGCTTTAAAGGTCGGCAAGCTAGGCGGCCTGGGTGTCATAAACCTGGAAGGATTGCAGACCAGATATGAAAATCCCGCCAAGGTTCTTGACGAAATTGCAAAGTTTGACAAAAAAGAAGCTACGAGAAAACTTCAAGAAATATATAAAGAACCGGTGAAAGTTGAGCTTATTGGCAAACGTGTCGAGGAAATAAAAAAAGGCGGAGTCGTTGCGGCTGCTTCTTTGACTCCTCAAAAGGTAGATAAATATCATAAACACGCTTTAGAAGCAGGCTTAGACATTTTGGTTATCCAGGGCACGGTTGTTAGTGCTGATCATGTAAGTAAAATAAGTACCCCCCTGGATTTGAAATCATTTATTCCAAAGCTAGGCATACCGGTAATAGTAGGCGGATGTTGCTCTTATTCAACCTCACTACATCTTATGCGAACAGGTGCTGTAGGCATACTAGTTGGTGTGGGACCGGGAGCTGCTTGTACTACCAGGCGGGTTCTCGGTATAGGAGTTCCGCAGGCGACAGCAATAGCAGATGCAGCGGCTGCCAGGGCTCGTCATTTGGAGGAGACCTCCAAGTACGTAAGCGTTATAGCCGATGGCGGCATGAGAAGTGGCGGAGATATTGCCAAGGCCATAGCTTGTGGTGCTGATGCCGTTATGATTGGCTCGCCGATTGCTGGGGCAAAAGAAGCACCCGGAAAGGGCTTTCACTGGGGCATGGCTACATTTCATCCGGAATTACCCCGTGGCACCCGAATAGAAGTAGGCCAGAGAGCCACACTTGAAGAGATTTTGGTGGGACCGGCGTATGAAAACGACGGGACACTAAACTTATTTGGTGCTCTCAGAATGTCTATGGCTACGTGCGGTTATGAAAACATAAAAGCTTTTCAAAAAGCGGAAGTAATGATAGCTCCGGCGCTACAAACTGAAGGTAAATCTCACCAACAAATCCAAAATGTTGGCATGGGCTCCTAGCTCGAAGAGCTAGGAAATTCTAAATTATAATATCTAAGCAACAATCAAATCCTAAATCTCAATATCTAAATTCTAAACAATATCAAATATCGAAGCACAAAATCCAAAAGAAAGATTTTGAACATTTGAATTTGGAGTTTTGCAATTGTTTAGGATTTATTATTTAGTGCTTAGTATTTGATCTTTTGTTAGTGCTTAGAATTTGATTTCACTTGCTTATCGCTAGAACACTCAAAATACTAATTAACAATAAACAAATAATTGAGTTAAAGACATTAATTTGCTTCGCATAGCTTTGCCATTGCTTTTAAAGTCAGGTTAGGCTCTATCTTTTTGACCTTTTCACTATAGGGAATTATTAAATCAGAAAGGCCGCCGGTAGCTAATTTAGTGCTCTCT
>JAUUWJ010000189.1 GCA_030589175.1 Actinomycetes bacterium | reverse complement strand
GAACTATTGCCGGTAATAAACCTTGTTCATTAAATTTTAAGTTTTCTATTTCCGCCATCTTTATTTCCCTCGTTCACTATCGCACTAGAGAGCGTGATAGTACTCGTAATGTTCAGTGTTAATTATAATCTAACCGATAATCCTTTGCTGTTAAGATAATCCTTCACTTGCCTAATAGAAAGCTCACCGTAGTGAAACAAAGAAGCAGCCAGTAGAGCATCTGCATCGGCCTTTTCGACAACTTCGCTGAAATGCTCTAATTTTCCAGCACCGCCCGAAGCTATAACCGGAATGTTTACAGCATCAGTCACTGCTTTTGTGAGAGCAATCTCATAACCATCTTTTTGGCCGTCGCAGTCCATACTTGTAAGCATTATCTCTCCGGCTCCTAGCTCCTCTACTTTTTTTGCCCATTCTATAGCATCCAATCCTGTAGACTTGCGGCCGCCATTAATATAGACTTGGTACTTGCCATCCACCTCTTTCTTTGCATCAATTGCTATAACTATGCATTGGCTGCCGAATTTTTTCGAAGCTTCTCTTATTAAATCCGGATTGTTTACCGCTGCAGAGTTTATCGCTACTTTGTCGCAGCCCGTTGCCAGCATCTCTCTGATATCTTCAACAGAGCGCAGGCCTCCGCCGACCGTGTAAGGAATAAAAACTTGCTCAGCTACTTTAGCCGCCACTTCTTGCATAATATTTCTTTGCTCGTGAGAAGCCGTTATGTCCAAAAAAATAAGCTCATCGGCACCTTCAGCATCATAAAGTTTTGCCAGTTCAACAGGGTCACCGGCATCTCTTATGTTGACAAAACTGACCCCTTTTACTACCCGTCCTGCATCAACATCAAGGCAAGGAATTATTCTCTTAGCCAGCATATTCTACCTCCAGCGCATCTTTTAGGCTGAAGTTACCTTCGTATAATGCTGTGCCGACTATTGCACCGGCGACATCCATTTTTGCTAATTTTTTTACATCGGCCAAACTGCTTATACCTCCAGAAGCTATTACACTAAAATGATAAAACTTAGCTATATCTTGGATCAAAGAGAAATTAGGGCCGCTTTGCATGCCGTCTCTGCTTATATCTGTCACAATCAAATTAAAAATACCTAAGTTTTCTAATTGCTTTAGCAACGTCCCATAGCCGACTGTTACTCCTTCTTGCCAGCCTTCAATAGAAACCAGGCCTTTTCTTAAATCGACTCCGGCAACAATTTTTTCCGCTCCAAACTTCTGGCAAGCAGTCTTCCCCAGTGTGCGGTCTTTTATCAAAGCGGTTCCGATTACCGCTCTTTCGACTCCCAAACTAAACGCCGTCTCGAGAGCTTCTATTGTGCGAAGACCACCGCCTAACTGTACTTTAATACCAAGAGCAGCTATTTTTTTAATCGGCTCCGTATTTATTAGCTTGCCTTCACGAGCTCCGTCTAAATCGACAACATGAAGCACTTTTGCGCCTTGATCAATCCATTTTTTTGCCGCATCCACAGGATCCTTAAAATAAACTTTGACCTGATCAAAATCGCCTTTTTTAAGCCGGACCGCCCGGCCTTTATTTATATCTACTGCCGGATAAATTATCATTTAGCTTCTCGCATAATTATCTAATAATTCTAAGCCCGCCTTTGAACTTTTTTCCGGGTGGAATTGTACAACCATTAAATTATCTTTAATGAGACCGGCACAATAAGAAATGCCGTATGTCGTTTCCGCCCACTTAACCGCTTCATTTTCGGGCCGGCAATAATACGAATGGACAAAGTAATAATAGCTGTTTGAAGTCTCAAAAGAAGCTTTACCATTGAATTTCACAAGATTCCAGCCTATTTGCGGTACTTTAACGTCGTCAGAAAAACGCTCAACAGTTCCTTTAATAATACCAAGACCTCTGTATTCACCCTGCTCACTACTCGAATCAAATAATATTTGCATCCCCAGGCAAATACCAAGATAAGGACGCCCACCATTAACCCACTCGATAATAAATTTATCTAAGCCCTTTTCTCTCAGATAGTTCATGCAATCTCCAAAAGCGCCGACTCCCGGTAAAACCAATTTTTCGCAAGCTTTCATTTGCTTTTTATCCGAGGTCACTAATACGTCATGGCCTAGAGATTCGAAAGCTTTTTCAACGCTTCTTAAATTTCCGGTCCCGTAGTCTATTATGGCTAGCATGGTTAGTTCATAGTTGTGAGTTCATTATTCACTGTCAGATTGCCACGTCGGCTTCGCCTCCTCGCAATAACAATCCTCGATTATTTTCGCTAGTATTCACAATAAAGCAGATTTATATAACACCTTTTGTAGAAGGTATACCTTTTCCCTCACCTACGCTTGTTGCTTCTTTTAGCACTAGACCTAAGCCTTTGAAAACAGCTTCAATAATATGGTGGCTATTGCGGCCCGCTAGCAATCTTAGGTGCAAAGTAGTTTCAGCTTTAGATACAAATGCCTGGAGAAAATCTTTCAACAAATCCGTATTAAAACCGCCGATTTCTTCCCTCACTAAATCTATGTCGTACGCTAAGTAAGGACGGCCGCTAATATCTACGGCCAGCATAACCAGAGCTTCGTCCATCGGAACCATAGCTGAAGCGTATCTCTTAATATTTTCTTT
>JAUUWJ010000146.1 GCA_030589175.1 Actinomycetes bacterium | reverse complement strand
AACAAGGAAGGCCAACGCGAAGCTGACTATTTTACGATTGTAGCTTGGCGCCGGCTGGCTGAATTGTGTGCTCAGTACTTAAGCAAAGGTAGCCCTGTAGCGATAGAAGGCCGTTTGCAAAGCAGAAGCTGGGAAACGGCAGAAGGCCAAAAGCGCTCTACAGTTGAGGTTGTAGCGGACAATGTTCAATTCTTAAGCAGGTCTACAGGTCCGGTTGAAAGCCAGGAGCAACCTTTTAAGGAAGAGACAAGTGAGCAGACGCAAAAGGAAGAGACAAGTGAGCAGACGCAATCGCAGACTGAAGAAACCAAGGATTTAGAAAAAGTAGCTGCTGATAATTCGGATTCAGACGAGCTACCGGATGATGACGTTCCCTTCTAGCAGGCGGATTTTCGTCTATTTTTTTGAAAGGAGTTAAGTAAGTGGCAAAAAAGAAAAGAAGAGAAAAAATTGTCAGGCAAAAGAAACGATATTGCTTTTTTTGCAAAAACAAAATCGAAGATATCGATTATAAAGACGCTGATTTGTTGAAGCGCTTTGTTTCAGATAAAGGAAAAATCAAAGCAAGAAGAACAACTGGCGTTTGTGTTCAGCACCAGCATCGTTTAGCAAGAGCAGTAAAGCGGGCTCGCCAAATGGCTTTGATTTCCTACACGAGTAAGCAATCATAAGCTTATCCACGCACCAGAAAGCCACGTAATTTGCGGGTGAAAAAGTGGCATTTAGTGTGGGATATTCGCTCAAGTGGGCGTTTAAGTTGGGACTATGGGCTTGTTCGTAGGGCTCCATTTTTCGTATACTATTCAACATAGTATACAATTAATTACAGCAAGAGCTTACCAAACTCATTGACAGCAAAGGATTTATTAACCCTTTAAATATTAGCGGAGGAAAAATTGCAGGTTGTTCTAAAAGAAGACGTTATTTCATTAGGAGTAGAAGGTGATATTGTAAATGTTGCCGATGGCTATGCCAGAAATTACTTGGTTCCAAAAGGGTTAGCGGCTGAAGCTACTCCCGGTGTTTTAAAAGATTTAGAATATCGTAATAAAGCTATTGCTAAAAAAGAAGAAACAAGGGTAGCAGCGGCTGAAAAAGAAGCTAAAAAATTTGAAGGCAAAAAAATTAAGATAGAAGTTGAGGCCACTGAAGAAGGAACGTTATACGGCTCGGTCAATATCGGCGATATTGCCAAGCTTATTGAAGAAAAGCTCAAAGAAACAGTCGATAAAAGCAAAATCGTCTTAACCGACCATATTAAAGAAGTTGGCACTTATCCTGTTACGATAAGGCTTCATCCAAAAGTAGAAGCGAAATTAAATCTTGAAGTAGTAGGAAAGGAGAAAGCTGGTGGCAAAGCTAGCGAATAAGGGCAAAGTAGAATCTTTACTGCTTGACCGCGTTCCGCCCCATGACCTGGACGCTGAACAGTCCTTGCTTGGCTCAATGCTTCTTTCTGCTGACGTAATTCCAGATATTACCGAAATTGTTTCTCTCGATTCATTTTATAGTGAAAATAATTTTCATATTTATGAGGCGATTTTAGAATTGTATTCTTCTGGCGAACCTATTGATCCCATCACTCTTTCGGACAAACTTGAAAAAGTTGGCACTTTAGAACAAGTGGGCGGCAAGCCCTATATTCATACGCTGGTAAATGTAGTTCCTACTGCTGCCAATGCTAAACATTATGCCAATATTGTAGAGAAAGAAGGTCTTCGTCGTTCAGTTATTAAGGCTGGAACGGATATTGCTACTTTGGGCTATGAACCTGGCATAGAAGTAGAACGAGTTCTAGATAATGCGGAAAGCTTGATATTCGGTGTAGCTCAAAAAAGAATTTCAGAGAAATTTATACACGTAAAAGATCTACTTATAGATTCTTTTGAGCAAATTGAGCATTTATATGAGAAAAAAGCTAGCGTAACAGGACTAGCCTCTGGCTTTTCCGATTTAGACAATATAACATCGGGTTTTCATCCGTCAGACCTCATAGTAGTGGCGGCTAGACCCAGCATGGGTAAAACAAGCTTGGTATTATCTATTGCTCAAAATGTAGCTTTGAAAGAAAAAGTGCCTGTGGCCCTGTTTAGTTTGGAAATGAGCCGGCACCAGCTTGTCCAGAGGTTCATGTGCTCGGAAGCAAGAGTTGATGCTCAAGCTCTACGAACTGGTAATCTAAGTGAGGAAGACTGGCCGAAACTTTCATCTGCCGTAGGAAGACTGGCCGAAGCTCCGATATACATAGATGATACCGCTAATATTACAATTCTGGAATTAAGAGCAAAAGCGCGACGCTTGATGGCAAGAGAAAAATTAGGCCTTATTATTGTTGATTACTTACAGCTCATGCAGGGTCATAAAAGAGCTGATAGCAGACAGCAAGAGATATCGGAGATCTCCAGAGCGCTAAAGATTTTGGGTAGAGAACTTAATGTACCAATTATCGCTGTTTCCCAACTTTCAAGAGCAGTCGAGCAACGAACTGATAAACGCCCGATGTTATCGGACTTACGTGAATCCGGAGCTATCGAGCAAGATGCCGATGTGGTGGCTTTCATATATCGGGACGAATATTACAACCAAGAATCTAACGAAAGAGGAATTGCGGAGATTATCATAGGCAAGCACCGTAATGGTCCGACTGGTACAGTAAGATTGGTATTTTTGGAGCACTTCACAAGATTTACCGATTTGGCAAAGAGTACGTAAAAGCGGATGTTAGATATTTGATATTAGACTTTGGACTTTTATTTTTTTTTCGTCCAATGTCCAACATCTAAAATCTAATATCCAGAAAGGGTATGTACCCGGCGCTTTTATAAAAAGTGCTGAGACAGCCAAATAGATTTGGACCGGATCCAAGATCCAATGTCCAAAATCCAAAATCTAGATAGGCATCCCGCCCTAAACAAAAAGATAGCGGTTATGCCGACACTGGAAAAGCAAAAAGAAAAACTTTTATACGAAAACGGTTCTCTAACTGTTTTTAAGACCTATTTTGATGGCAATCTGAGCAATCACGTAAAAGCTTTTTCTCGAAATAAGCCTCATGTATTGTTAGATAGTGCCGGATCAATATCCAAGCTCAACAACTGGTCGTTTTTGGCAGCAAGACCTAGCTCGGTTATCAGTTTCAAAGATTCTCAGCTAGAACAGAGCGGCTGTGATTTTAATAATAAAGACCCTTTTGCATTACTGAGAGATTTTTTTCATAAGAGTTATCGCAGAGATTTCGAAAAA
>JAUUWJ010000152.1 GCA_030589175.1 Actinomycetes bacterium | reverse complement strand
CATGGACTGCGTGACAAGTTTTACAGTTGTTTGACGAGCTTTGCAGTCCAACGTGGGGAACGTTTCCTGGAATACCCCATAGTCCGGCGTCAGGATCGTGAGTTGGACCAATAGTGTGCCAACCTGCACCAAAAGCAACGGAAGTTAAAACCAATAGGAAAATAAGGGTTAGTGTTAATATCACTAATTTACGCATTCGTTCACCCCCTTTCTAAAAAAGTGCAAAAAACATTGTAAAAAAACATATATTACATATACTTTTATTGTATCACTTAAAGTAGTTATTAGCAATAAATCGATTTCTTTTACATTTGAGGCTGCTTATACTAGTGCAAATATATGCTTCTTACTATTAAGTATTTTATCGCTCACTAAGAGGAAAGTCAATATAAGAAATAGTTTTCGTTTGAAAATACGTTAAGATTAATCGCAGTGCCTCTTGACGTGGGCTACAAGCTTAAATTATGCTTAAAATAGAAAAAAGCTTTCATTAGCTTTTCTTAACCAACCACAGGGGAAGCAAATTGGCTAAGTCAGGTTCGGAAAAACCAGAAAATCCTAAAGTTAAAGCAACACCGAAAAATAGTTTATCGAACCGTGCTTTTAAAGTAGGCAGTTTGTTAGGAGTAATAGCTTTAGTTATCTTTCTGGCATTTTTTATATCCGGAGTAAAAAGAAAAACGGAAATTGCCGTCTGTCTAAATTGCCATTTAGAGTATTCAAAAATGACAAGCTTGCCATTTGTACATAACGCTTTTAAAAATGAATCGTGTCAAAGATGCCATACGGTCCACGGCGAAGATAAAATCAAAGTAACTTTTACTAGATACATCGACATAATATGGAAAATATTGATAGGTATAGAACCAAAAGGAACAACTACGTTTAAAAGCAAAAAGACGGGCAAGAGGCCAAAAGATATCTCGAAACTCGTAAAAGCCGAAAAGAAACTTTGCAATAGCTGTCATTCTTCGGATAAGTTTGAGTCTTGGAAAACCGCCAAATATAAACATCCGCCCTATAAAGAAGGTGTTTGCACAAGTTGCCATGATGCCCATGCTTCTAAACATCAAGGAGTAACAAGAGGAAAACCATCAAAATTATGTCCGTCTTGCCACAGGATTGCTGACTGGATGAGTAAGGAAGTGCTCCATCCGCCATTTAAACTTAAGAATTGCGCCGATTGCCATGATCCTCACGCAACAAATGTAGAATTTCATTTAAGAGCGGAGCAGAAAATACTGTGCACTAGTTGCCATAAAAAAATAGCTGATTTATTTAGATTAAAATACAAAATGGAGCCTTTTGAAAAAGGCCAGTGTACTAAATGCCATAACCCGCATTCGTCAAACTACCAAAAACTATGGCAAGAGGGGCCGGAAGCCGAGGATTTATGCTTTAGCTGTCATGATGGCAGCAATGGCGTATCAAATATAAAAAAGTTTAAAACAATGAGTTACCAAATTAAGCCTTTTTCAAAAGGAAAATGCCTTGAATGCCATAAGCCGCATGCAACTTCCGGACCCAAACTTTTGAAAGGGAAGGGAAATGATTTTTGTTTTAAATGCCATGGCAACTATAAGAAAAATTATCTACCCATAGGGCATAACAAAAAGGCAAAGTTTAATAAAGACTCGCCGAACGACCCCGCACATGGGAAAGGGAGCTGCCTTAACTGTCATGTGCCGCACGGCAGTAAATGGTTTGGTTTGGTATACAAGGAAATAATCAGCCTTTGTACGACCTGTCATGATAAGAACGTATTTAGAGGATATAAGCGTGATGTTAAAAAGCCGCATATTGCCCATCCGGTCGGTTTAAATATTACAGATCCCTGGCGGGGGAATTATTTGCGGTGTTCTAGTTGTCATAATCCGATGGGAAGCGGCATTAAAAAACTTAAAAGAAAAAGAGATGATGATCTTTGTATCCAGTGTCATAATATAGACGATCCAACTTGGATAAGAGGGCGCAATAAGACATAAAACAGCGATTGTTTACTAAGTTAACTCTAGGCTAATTTTGAGAATTTCAATAAAGTATCATATAATAGACGATGTCCTTATTAAAAAGAGATAACTACAACTATGGCAGAGAATAATAAACAGGGAATTGAAAAGGCTCTAAGAGGCACTGTAATAGTGCTGAGTATCGCTATAATAGCGGTGATGGCTTTATTGACTAAAGCTACTTTCTTTGGCAGCTCGTCTGCACCGAGAAGTCACATCGAAAAACAGTTAAACGATGCTCAAGAAGCTATTAAAGAGAATCCAAAGGATTTAAGGGCCCACCTTATGCTCGGAATTACCTATTCGCAAATGGGCAAATTTAAAGAAGCGGAAGACGTATATCTTAAAGTAATTAAAGCAGACAAAAAAATGACAAAAGCATACTATCTTTTAGCTCTAAATTATGAAAAGCAAGAACAAACCGATAAGGCAATTGACATGCTAAAAAAGCAAAAAGATGAACAGTCGCTGCACCAATTAGGGCGATTATATATTAACGAAAAAGAATATGAAAAAGCTAAAGACACACTCAAAAAAGCTGTTAAGAAAAGAGAAACGGCTTCCGATACACTATATTATTTGGGTTATGCTTACGAAAGGACAAACGAAAAAGATAAAGCACTAAAATACTACAAAGAAGCACTTAAATATTCACCGGATTAGGATATCGCCGAAGAAGGCGTAAAGAGATTAAAATAGGTATAGGGAGGAAATTTGGCCGGAGAAAAAAGCAATAAAAGATTATACCAGCTGGTTGGCGTAGTAATTGTATTAGCAGTTGCTTTAATCGCTCTAATTTATTTTTACCAGGCGAAAATAAAGCCTCCTACTGATATTGAGGCGGAAATACCGCCGGGCATTAATCATATAAAAAGCATTTATGGCCCGAGCGCCGGAGATAATTTTGATAAGCCCGAAAGTACGGTCTTAGATAATGACGGAAATATATATGTAGCTGATACCGGAAATCATCGTATAGCGATTTTTGATAGTGATGGCAACTTCGAGCGAGTTATAGGCTCAGAAAAAGATACTCCGTTTCCTTTAGGAATTGCAGTCGATAAAAACGGAAATATCTACGTCACATCGTTAATGAAAAAACAGCTATTAATACTCAGCAAGGAAGGTAAAGTTAAAAAAGTAATAAAGTTTAAGAAG
>JAUUWJ010000031.1 GCA_030589175.1 Actinomycetes bacterium | reverse complement strand
GGGCGAAATTATGGATTATTCAAGACGCATCAGTTTAATGATGCTGAAATTGCTATTGTAGTTTTAAGTTCAACCGGGCTCACTGCCAACACCGTGGTTGACAAGTTAAGAGCAAAAGGAGTAAAAGCCGGTCTTTTGGTACCGCGTGTTTTTAGGCCTTTCCCGGCTGCTGAGATTGCAGAAGCTCTTAGCGATCTTAAGGCGATTGCCGTAATGGATAGGAGCGATTCTTTTGGTGCTGAAGGCGGACCATTATTTATTGAAACGAGACACGCATTATATGATTTAGATAAAAAGATTCCGGCTACCGATTATATTTTCGGTCTGGGCGGCCGCGATATCAGACCCGAAGAGATCGAAAGCGTATTTAAGGATTTAGAAGATGTTGCTTCTACCGGTAAAGTAAAACAACTAGTAAATTATTTAGGAGTGAGAGAGTAAAAGCAGATGCTGGATACTAGATACTGGATACTAGAAAATGTCCAGGATCCAGAGTCCAGAATCTAGAGGCTGATTTTATATGGCTAAATTAAAAGACTTAGTAGAGAAAAAACCGAGATTGGCACCGGGGCATAGACTTTGTCCGGGTTGTGGTGCCTCCATAATAGCCAACCAGGTACTGGGCGCAATTGATTATCCGGTTGTAGTAACTTGTGCTACCGGTTGTTTGGAAGTGTCGACTACGCCTTTTCCGTTTACTTCATGGGAAATACCTTTTATACATAGTGCTTTTGAAAATTCCGCCGCAACGATTAGCGGAGTCGAAGCCGCTTATAACTCTTTAAAACGCCAGGGTAAAGTTTCCAAAGATATAAAATTCGTTGCATTTGGCGGCGATGGCGGAACTTATGATATCGGTTTTCAAGCGCTCTCGGGTGCGGTTGAGCGTGGACACGATTTCTTATACATCTGTTATGATAACGGCGCCTACATGAATACCGGAATTCAACGCTCTTCCGCAACTCCTATCGGGGCGGCAACAACTACTGCTCCTCCGGGAAAGAAGAGTTACGGAAAGATCCAGCGCCGTAAAGATTTGACGGCTATCATGGCTGCTCATCAAATTCCTTATGCAGCGCAAGCTTCACCTTCTCATTGGAAAGATTTAGTGCGCAAAGTTGAAAAAGCGGTAGAAATCGAAGGACCTACTTTTATTAATGTACTTTCGGTGTGTCCGCGCGGCTGGCGCAGCATTGACGGAGAAGGAATCTCATTATCAAAAGAAGCTGTTATGAGCTGTTACTGGCCGCTGTATGAAGTGGAAAATGGCGACGAGTGGAAAGTAAACATGAAGCCAAAAGGTGAGAGAAAAACTCCCGTTGCCGATTGGCTCAAGAAACAAGGCCGTTTTAAGCATCTTTTTAAATCGGGCAACGAGGGCGTTTTAGAGGAAATTCAAGCGGAAATCGATGACCAGTGGCAACGTCTTTTAGCTCGAGAAGAAGCGACTAAACAAGCAGAAGCAAAAGCAGAATCTGAGACGGAAGGAACAAAAGCCTAATTGTTGTTGGAGTTTCCCCAACATTCAAATAGCAATTAGCAATGAACAATTATCAATAAAAATCTTATTGCACATTGATCATTAATCGGTTACTGAGATTGCTAGTAAAGCATCCTTCGTCCATTCTAAATTCAGAACTCTAATTATTATTTATCCAGTAATTTATTGATCATTGCGCATTGCACATTGCTCATTGATTACGCTGCTTTTTCTTCTTTCTCGCCAAAAACTTCTCCTAAAGCCAGAGCGTAGGGAGACATTGATATGAAATCATCTTTTGCCTGAGAAAAGTCGAACGAAGATAATATTTTTTTGGCTAAGTCTGAGAAATCTTTGCTATTTGTTAAAATCGATAACCTGTCGAGAGCAATAGCTAAGAGCGAGTTTTCCTTTATAGGTTTATAGCGTATTTGTAAATTACCAATATCGTCTTCTTCTTTCGGTTTGTCAAAGAAACTTCCGTCTCCGGCCAGCCTGTTAGTCAACACGTCAACCAGGTCGTTGGCCTGTGTTAGAAAATCTACTTCCGGATTGTGCTCGTAAAGGTCAACTAGAGCTTGGAGTATTTGCACTTGGTCAGAAAGCAGACCGAACGTAGAAGCTCCTTCTTCCTCGTTATAGTAATGAGCGGCTCCGATATTGCTAAGCAGATTGTTTTGCAGGAAACGCATGGTGTCATGGGCAAAGCCGAAATATTTTTTCTCATCAAGAATTCTGTAAGCTTCTAAATAAGTGGAGACCATCTGGGCGTTAAAGTCAGTGTAGATTGTCTTATCTATAAAAGGCTTATTTTTTGCTTTCCTTTGCTCGGCTTTTAGTTCATAAAACTCTTCATCGGCATCCTGGCTGCCGAAAAAACCTCCGGAGGGGTGATTAGCCAAGAACTTATTTACATAATCTAAGGATTTAGTGGCGATTTCCAAGTAAAGTTGTTTCTCATTTATCTCGTAAGCGTGCAGGTAGTTCATGATTATTTGAGCATTTTCACTTAATAATTTTTCAAAATGAGGGCGGCTCCAATCTCGCTCTGTTGCGTAACGGAAAAAACCACCCCACTCCTTATCATATATCTCACCTTCGGCCATGTTGTCCAAAGTCGTTGTCACAATGTCTAATAATTCATCTCTTTTTTGAGTCTCCGCTTCTCTTAAAAATAATTCCATAGTCAGCGGCGAGGGAAATTTCATCGCTTTTCCAAATCCGCCAAACTTATCATCAAAAGCATTTTTGTAAATCTCTAATGTAACATCAACGTAAGCCAGTGTTGGCTTTGACGGATGATCAGTAGCAACTCGCTCCAAAATATCTTGCCGGCGGCTTTTTGCTTTCTCAAGGATTTCACCTTTATTTTGGACCCAGTCTTTTTTTACTTTTTTTATTATTTTAAAAAATTCCTCGGGCGGCATATAAGTTCCGCCGCTTATGATGTCTCCCTCATCTGTCAAAAAAGCAGTGGTAGGCCATCCTCCCAAAATATAACGATTTTGGATATCCGGTCGCTTGTCCGTGTCTACTCTTAAAGGAATAAAATTTTCGTTTAGGTAATCAATGGAAGGTTGATGAGAGAGAGTCGTGTCATCCATAATATGACACCAGTGACACCATACTGCGGCTAAAGAAAGATAAACAGGCTTGTTTTGAGCTTTTGCTTCATCGAAAGCCTCTTTGCTCCAAGGGCGCCATTTTATCAAGTGAGCTTTGTTAGATTTTTTAGAGAATCTAAATTTTTCCATAGTTATTGGATTGCCAGACGTCAGCCTCTAGAGATTAATTAAGATGATTAGAGTTTAGCTATTAGAGACTAGGAAAAACCTTGAAATGATTACTACCTGCCTAATCTCTGATCTCTAACCTCTAGTCCTTTCCATCTGACATCTGTATCTGGTTATATTGATATCCAATACTCGAGGTGTAAAAACTTAGTTTTTAGAAGTAACTTTCTTTTTTTCGGTGTACATTTTTCTGGTTTTACGCATTGCTTTTTGTATGGCTCTTGTTTCTTCGGGCGTCAGTTGCATGTCATTTGACTGGCCGGCTCTGATTTGCTTGACGTAAAGCCTGTTCTCACTTCGCCCGTTAATACTAGTAAGAACAAATCCGTCCTTTTGATTGTTTAGTAAAGCTAGTGAGAAACTTAAGTTTCCACCCGTGTCTTCAAAAGCATCGTAGCGGATAAGTCCGACATTTTGCAGAGTAGCATCAGCGTGATGGAACAACTTAGAATAATATTTATTTAAATTATTCAACTCCTCCTCTAATTCGTTAATTTTTTGATATGATTGATTGATGATATATGGAAGTTTTCCCTCTGCTGCTTTTTTTCCCAACATAGAGAGTCTTTTGTTTAGGCCTCTCTGCTTAAGCAAAAGAACGAAAAGCACTAGCAAAACTATTAAATTTAGCGTTATTGAAACAATAAAACCGTAAAAAAGCATAGAATTCTCGCTAAAGACTAAAACTTAAATTATAGTTAGTATAAAATTAGCCTAAAAGGCCCGAAATTAAAAGTGAACGAACTAAAAAGTATACTAAAAAAAATCCAAGCAAAAGAGTTGACTCTAAAACAAGCAGAGAAACGGGTAACCAATCATTTTTTTTCAGATACGGGCTCGGTCAAAATAGACAGAAACAGAAAAAATCGTTGCGGCTGTGCCGAAGTCATATATTGTCCGGGTAAAACTCCTACTCAACTGAAAAAAGCGGCGTCACAAATAATTAACGATGGCCTGAATCTTATGGCTACCAAAGCAACGCCAGAAGACTTTGAAGCAATTAAAGATCTTGATAGTCGCATAGAGTATAGCTCAACTGCTTCAATGATTTATTTTGAGCAGCGAAAGATTCAGAAAGTAGGAAAAGTCGTAGTTGTTTCTGCCGGTAGTGCTGATACAAAAGTAGCCGAAGAGGCGGCTCTTACCTCTCAATTAAACGGATCTGACGTTCAAAGGATTTATGATGCGGGTGTTGCCGGAATTCACCGCTTACTTTATTTTAAGGAAGATTTGGCAAAAGCAAAGGTTGTTGTCGCTGTTGCTGGGATGGAGGGGGCGCTGCCAAGCGTTGTCGGAGGCCTGGTTGCTGCTCCAGTAATAGCTGTCCCGACAAGTGTTGGTTATGGTGCTTCCTTCAAAGGTTTATCGGCTATGCTTACTATGCTCAATTCGTGTGCGCCTAATGTTTCTGTGGTAAACATTGATAACGGTTTTGGGGCGGGCTACGTGGCTGCTTTGATTAATAAGCAAGGCAGCCAAACTAAAAACGTAAAGCGCAAAGTGAAAAACGAAGAGGCAAAACTAAAAAATAAAACCACAAATGGATAATAATTTAATTGTTGCTAAGTTTATAAATAAGTTTTTACTTTTAAGATGTGGTTCTTCGTTTTTAGCTTTTAGTTTTTCGTTTTATACCCGGAGGGTAATATGAAAATAGCTTATTTTGATGTTTTTGCCGGCATAAGTGGGGACATGGTTTTAGGTGCTCTTTTAGATGTGGGAGTGCCGCTTGACTATTTGCGTGATGAGTTGGCGAAACTTCCTTTAACTAACTATGAGCTAAATGCTAAGCCGGTTGAAAAAGGCTCTATAAAATCTACCAAAGTTAGTGTTAAGGCCAAGGAAAAAGGAATAGTCAGGACTTGGCCGAATGTAAAAACAATTATTGAGAGCAGTAGCTTGGATGACGACATAAAAAAAAGAGCTAAGAACATTTTTCTTAATCTTGCCGAAGCCGAGTCAAAAATTCACCGCAAGAATATTGAAAAAATTCATTTTCACGAAGTTGGAGCAACCGACTCGATAGTCGATATTGTAGGCGCGGTAATAGGAATGGCTTATTTAAAAGTAGAGAAAGTATTTGCTTCAGAAATAGCTACGGGTATGGGCATGGTCAGCACATCTCACGGCTACTTACCGATTCCCTCTCCGGCCACCTTGGAGATATTGAAAGATGTCCCGGTTTATAGCGGTAATATTAATGCCGAGCTGACAACGCCTACCGGTGCGGCAATAATCAAGACGTATGCTGCTGAGTTTGGTGTTCTGCCGCCGGTCAAAGTGGAAAAAGTAGGCTATGGCGCCGGCACTAAAGACCTGGATATTCCCAATGTTTTAAGATTAATTATTGGCAGCTTAGTGGAAAAAAAAAGCCAAAAAATCCCAACTCAAACCTTTTAATTGAAACTAATATTGATGATCAGTCACCCGAAATCTTACCTTATGTAGTAGATAAGTTGTTTAAAGCGGGAGCAATGGATGCATGGCTGACTCCCATCGTTATGAAGAAAGGCCGGCTGGCGACCAAACTATCAGCTATTGTAAAAAGTGGAAAAAAGGATGAGATAGCCGGCATCATTCTTAAAGAAACATCTTCTATCGGCTTGCGCATTAACAGTATAGACAGAATTGAAGCTCAAAGAAAGGTCGAAAAAATTAAAACTGTTTTTGGTGAGATCAATGTAAAGTTAGCATTCAAAGATGGTGAGATTGTAAATGTTGCACCTGAACTTGATGATTGCAAAGCGATAGCCGAGAAGAGGGGCATTCCTTTGAAAAAAGTTTGCCAGGAAGTTCTCATAAAAGCACTAAAATATTTTAGCGAAAAAAATTATAAGCTTTAAAAAATAAATCTTTGCGATAGTTTTGTCTGAACTTTAACTATCTATAGTTAGTCGCTAGAGTTGCTTCCCGCTGTATCGTGAGATTCAAAAACGAACTTATAAGTATAGTTATTATCGTCCTTATTTTTCTCTGAGAATAAAGGCCCCACTACTATTTCAAAAACATTCAAGCCTTTCTTAGGCGGCTCAAAGCCCTTTATAATTTTATTGCTCGTTTTTTCGGGCTCAACACTATCTAATACGCCCTTCTTTTTGGCAACGAATTTCCCTTCGTTTTTAAGGGTTATTTCAACCGGTATGTCTTTTTCAACAACCTTACCTTTGTTGCCGACTTTTACTTTTACACCGACTTTTTCACTATCGGGTAATACGCGTACTTCATTTTGGCTATTGATACCAATGCGCAGGGGTACCGTGGCGACGTCATCAATAAAAATATCGGCATCACCTAACGGGCTTTTTTTAGTCTCCACTTTTGGCGTTTGTCTTTTTTTGATATTAGAAGTCATAAAAGTTGATTTTAAGAGCGAGAATTTTAGATTTTTGGAGTTTAAGTATCTTTTTGTTTCTTCAAGAAAATATCGGTGAGCGTTATCACTTAGACTAATATCATCTAAAGCTTCTTTTATGTTTTTGTCGTTTTTAGCTGTGGAGCTTGAAACGGAACTTATTATCGGGCGGCTGTATTTCTCCAATCCTTGATAGCGTAATTTCATGCTGACTACAAAATACATGTGAGCAAGTTTAAAATCTTTCGGCGGCTCTATAGCTTCTGCATCTTGAGATAAAGTCAGTGATTCATCTATAAGGTTATTCAAGCTATCGCTTAAAAACTTACCGCTTGAACTGGAATTTAAGGCTGCCCTAAATTGCTTGCCGAGGTAGTTTGATTGTTTGGCGATTGCGTTAGTGGAATTTACAAAGCTTTTTGCTTCGCGCCGTGCCGCCGTAGCTCTGTAGCCGATAACATAAAGCGTTATAAAAAGGACTATTACCGGTATCAGAACCAGCAGTCGTCTTCTTCTTATATTTCTAGGCGGTATATTCATGTACCGTATTTGCTCGGCCAATATATGCTCCTTAGGCTTAAAATTTTCAGCTCTACTATCTTATACAAATAAGCGGTAGATATCAAAAAAGCAGATATTAGATATTCGACATTAGATGTTAGAAATATTCAA
>JAUUWJ010000181.1 GCA_030589175.1 Actinomycetes bacterium | reverse complement strand
CTTCGATCTTGGGCTTCAAGAAAAAAGAAGTTGATGAAATCTTTGATGATATTGTTGAATTTGCCAGTATCGGTGAATTTATTGACACGCCGGTGAAACATTATTCATCAGGCATGTTTGTAAGATTGGGGTTTGCAGTTGCTATTAATGTCGAGCCGGACATTCTTTTGATAGATGAAGTCCTAGCTGTGGGGGATGAGCAATTCCAGCGCAAGTGTAATGAGAAGATACTGCAGTTTAAAAGGCAAAAGAAAACTATTATAATTGTTTCACATGCGCTTGAAGAGTTAAGAACGCTTTGTGATGAAGCTTTGTGGTTGCATAAAGGAAAGCTTAAGAAAAGCGGCCGGGCAGAAGACGTAATCGACTCATACTTAAAAGAAGTTTATCTGAACGAAGAGCAGTTAGCGGATGGCCGAGCGAAGCAAATAGGAGAATACGGCAGGCGTTGGGGAAGTGGCGAAGCACAAATTACAAAAGTAGAATTTTTGGACGAAGAGGGCAAGAAAAAAACATTTTTCAAGACCGGAGATAAAATGATTGTAAGAATTAATTACAAAACCAATAAGAAAATAGAAAAGCCGGTTTTTGGCTTTGCCGTTCACACGGATCAAGGCCTGCATTTATCCGGGCCCAACACAAGGCTCTCAAACAATACACTCGATTATATTGACGGAGAAGGCACGGTTGAATACCACATTAAATCGTTGCCGTTTTTAAAAGGTAAGTATCTTTGCTCAGCGGCTATATACGATTACAGCTGCAGGCATCCTTACGATCATCAAGAGGAAATGCATGTGTTTGAAATAGCAGACGGTACTATTAAGGAAACATACGGAGTTTTGCATATGCCGGCCAAATGGGAGGTAAAGTAATGGATAATAATTTGCTTGAACTTCCTTTTGACCAATATCAAAGATATCGCGACATAAAAGAAGTTGCCGATAATTTGCGGGGCAATAAGCCTTTAAAGGTTTTAGATGTCGGCGGAAATCCGGGAATCATCAGGGATTTTCTAACGAAAGATAAGGCGACAATAGTAGACGTTGTTGATGCGGATATCGAAGACTATGTGAAAGCTGACGGATCAAAGTTGTCTTTCGATGATAACAGCTTTGATCTTGTGTGCAGTATTGACACTTTGGAGCACGTTGACCCCAAAAAAAGAGAAAAATTTCTTGAGGAGATGGCAAGGGTAAGCTCTGATTTTATTATTCTTATTTGTCCTTTTGAAGACGGGCCGGTGAAACTGGCCGAAGAAGTTGCTTATGATTTTTACGAGAGCACGTTTGATAAAGGATGGGATGTTTTAGGCGAACACCTGGATAATGGGCTGCCTGACCTCGAAGAGACGAGAGGTTTCTTTGAGAAAAGAAAAATGAAACCCGTAGTTATACCGAGCGGCTACATATATAATTGGCTTTTAATGCAGATAGCTACTATTCACTCTATTGCTTTACCTAACTCTCAAAAACTTATCGCTATAGTAAACCGCTTTTATAATGAAAATCATTATCGGTCTGATCATAGAAACCCGAGCTATAGGAAGGTTATTGTTGCCGGCAAGAAAACGGAGATACCTGAAGATCTGGCGAATAAATTTGCGCCTCGAAAAGAGGGGCAAAGCGATTTTTTTGAAACTTTTAGCACCCTTATGGCAGTCATTGATTTTAAATATAAAAACAATCTTACAAAGAATTTTATTAAAGAGATAAAAGAGACACACAAGATACTAAAAGACAAAGATGTCCATATCCAGAATTTGGAGAAAATAATAAATGATCAGACACAGCATTTGAAGAACCTTGAGGAATGGGCTTCAAAAATTCAGAGCAGCAAGACCTATAAAGTGTATTCCTCAATCAGGAAATTAGGAACAGGTAGCAAAAATGACAAATGATAATCTTCCTTTGGTATCGATAGTCATTGTTAATTATAACGGGGCAAAGCACATTCCGACTTGCCTGAAATCTTTAAAAGAGCTTGATTATCCAAAGCATTTGGTTCAGATGGTCATCGTAGATAATGCAAGTCAAGATGATTCGGTAAAATTACTGCAAAAAAATTATCCGGAAGTGAAGCTGGTTCTTAATAAGGAGAATCTGGGATTTGCCAAAGGGGTAAATCAAGGTGTTGCTTCTGCTGATGGAACTCATGTAGTTCTTTTGAACAACGATATGAAAGTAGATAAAAAATGGCTCGCTGAACTGGTAAAACCTGTTTTATCGGATCCCGACCTAGCTTGTACCGGCTCCAAGGTGCTTGATTGGGAAGGAAAGAAAATAGACTTTGTACTCGGCATGATGAATTTTGAAGGCCGCGGCTTTCAAATAGATTTTGAGAAGACTCTTCGTAAAGGCCAGTACGACAAGCCAAAGGACATGCTTTTTGTAAACGGTGGGGCAATGCTTGTCGAGAAAGAAGTTTTTCAAAAAATTGGCGGTTTTGACGAAGATTATTTTGCTTTTTATGAGGACGTTGATTTTGGCTGGCGTCTTTGGCTCGCCGGTTATCGGGTCAGATTTATTCCGACCTCCGTTGCTTATCATCGTCATCACGGAACATCGGATGTTTTCGGCAGCGAGAAACTCCAGCTTTTATATGAGCGTAACGCCCTTTTTACAATTTATAAAAACTACTCCAAGCCAGTCCTTGATAAAGTGCTGGCTGCTGCTCTTCTTCTCTTGAATAAGAGAGCG